>JAZNWT010000100.1:0-1928 GCA_045593465.1 Clostridia bacterium | reverse complement strand
GTACCCGTATGATAAACATCGGGTGCCATCGCCGCATTGGAATCGGGCACACTGTGCCAATTCTGAGTGTATGTATGCGAGGAAGTGTCGTTCGGAACAACCTTATCCGTTACTATTATGATATCGCCAAGTGCTTTTATAAACGAAACATTACGGTAATGCGTAAAGCCCGTTGTTGCCTTTGTCCAAGACTCGATAGTTGCTGTCATATCATTGGAAACTATGTCGATATCTCCAAGATGATCGGCATCCGAAAGATTCTGTGTCCATGTCTGACCTGTTGAATCTATTTCTATTGTGTTGTGTGATGCAGTACGCTTGTTTTGCCAATTATAATGAGCATGGGTATTATCATATGATGTCATGCCCGTATCCGTAAGCAATGCTTTTCCGTCATAATAGAACAACAACGCGAGAGCATCTCTGTGGGAATGGTTGCCTGCACTTTTTGCATTCATGAATATCATGGAATCACTGCTGCTCCACCCTGTTCTGTCTGTTACAACCTTTATTCCGTCATATTGAGATGATGTTTCAAGTGCTATACCGTTACTGTTATTAAGATAATATCTGAGCTGCTGTACCTCTGTAAGATAATCGTATGTTGTACCTACGCTGTTCAAAAATGTTTTTATAGCTGTTGCCGTTGCCGACGGTGCCCCCTGTCCCCAAAACGGAGGTGTACCGTTGGGATATGTGCAGTCTGCTACATATTTTAAAAGTTTTGCAAGCTTCAAGCATACCTTTTCCGCAACAGTGGAGGTGTCCCCCACAACACTCATTGACTTGAGCATATGTGCACACCAATTCACCACCTGTGCAGGATAACCGAATGTTACTTCATTATAGCTGCCGTCGTCATGTATAAGTGCATTCATAACAACATTTACACGCGGTTCAAATACACTTTTCCATGTTGAGCATTCCTTAAACTCGGTAAAGAACGCACACATATCATAAAGACCTGCCACATGCCAAAAACCATGATTGGAATAAACAAGGTCTGACAATACCGTTGATGTGCCCGAGAACAAGCTTACACCGCCGTAAAGTGTTTTTGCTTCATCATATACCCATGAAAGTATTTTCACATTTTCATCGGCTGTTATATAGTTGCCCTCTAAAAGCCATTTATAAATATACGGAAACTCCATAGAACGGTTTGCCGGCTCAATTGAACGTCCCGACGGAGTTCCTGCACCTGCATCGTTTATAAAGTCTATGAGCATAGACTTGACTTTTTTCATATATGAGTTTTTGGTTGTTGTGTTGGTCGTGCTGTTAGCCGCCTGAACCATGGAAGAAAGCTCATAAAAACGAGTATTGTAATTGAGCCATTCGGAAGCGGTTCCTGTAGGTTTTTTCCAGTTAAATCCGCCGCTTAAACCGTTCCACGAGAAATGTCCTGCATAGTTGCCGGAAATCATTCCGCTCCAAGTAATAGAAGACTCGGACCACGTTTTGTAATATGCACCGAATACGCAAAGATGTATCGGACTGCCGACTACAGAGGTTTTATCGGTGCCCAATCTTGCCGTCAAAACAAGCTCTGCCTTTTTAGCTGTTGATGGAATTTTCGATGTGTCAAACTTTATATATGCACGCATACTATCGTTCGTATAAGGAAGATAATTTGTTGAATCGACGGTATGCCTTATAAACATTCTCGACATATCACAATATTTAGATGCCGCATATGTAGGTCTTACAGTATTATCTTCGGTTGCAGTAAGTGTTGTCAAAAGCGTTCCGCTGCTGTTATACAATTTAAGCTGAGGACGGTATGCTGCTGTTGTATTTTCAGAAGATGCAACTTCTATAAAATCGGCTGAGGGATCTACTGCACTCAATACATATACGCCGCTCACATCGCTTCCGATACTTACGGTATACTGTGTATATGTTGTGGAGGTTACCGAAACTCCCCC
>JAZNWT010000099.1:0-18768 GCA_045593465.1 Clostridia bacterium | reverse complement strand
TTGGGAGCAACCATGATAACGTCAACATCTTTGGGAGGTACTATCTGGTTGTAATGAATGTTGAAGCCATGAGCGAACATGAGAACGTTGCCTGCTTCAAGGTTGGGAGCTATCTGTGCTTCGTAGATATCGGCAGCCTTTTCATCGGGAACGAGCATCATGATAAGATCGCCCTGCTTTGCAGCTTCCGCAACACTCAATACCGTGATGCCTGCAGCTTCTGCTTTTGCTGTGTGAGCACTTCCTGCACGAAGACCTACAACAACATTCATGCCGCTGTCCTTAAGGTTCTGTGCGTGTGCGTGGCCCTGGCTGCCAAAGCCGATTATTGCTATCGTTTTGCCATTGAGGAGCTCTTTGTTACAATCGCTGTCATAAAACATTTTTGCCATTTTCTTTACTTCCTCCGATTTTGAATTAAATTATAAGTTTTTATATCAATTTCTGACTGTCTCGCTCAAGTGCGGTTACACCTGTGCGGCATATCTCAATTATATCATATTTTTTCATGATTGAAAGGAATGCATCGATTTTTGCCGTATAACTTGTCAACTCAACTATCATGGAGTTTGCGGCAAGGTCAACAATGGTTGCACCGTAAATAGTGGATATTTCGTGTATCGAGGTGCGTGTTTTGTCATCTATTGCAAACTTTATAAGCAAAAGCTCTCTTGAAAGTGCACGGCTTTCCTCAAGAGGACGCACGCTTATTGTTTCCTCAAGACGTGATACCTGCTTGATTATCTGGTCGAGTATTTCCTTATCGCCGTTTACAACTATTGTGATGTAGGACGTGTTCTGATCCTTTGTTGTTGCAACGGTAAGCGATTCGATATTGTAGCCCCTGCGTCCGAAAAGACTGACTACTCTTGCCAATACGCCTGCGTTGTTTTCAACCAATACGGTGACGATGTTGTTTTCTGTTTTGCTCATCAATATCTTCCTTTCTGTGCTATCCTGTATCATACCACTAAAATAGCGTATCTGTCATGTATTACTCTGATATTATAATATCGTCCGCACTTTTTCCGCCGGGTATCATGGGTAAAACCAAAAGCTCCTGAGCTATTGTGCAGTCAATAACAGTGGGCTTATCAAGCGTTTTCTTTGCTTGATTGAGTGCCTCCTCGAATTCTTTCTGAGTACGGCAGGTAAAACCTTGAGCACCAAAGCCTCTTGCAACTGCGGCGAAGTCTGTTTTTCTGCCGTGAATGGTTGTTGAAAATCTGTCATTCAATGCAACATGCTGAAGCTGACGTACCATGCCGAGAGCATCATTGTTCATAACAACGGTTACGATAGGTAACGAGTGGGTAACTGCTGTGCATATTTCGGCAATGTTCATATGGAATGAACCGTCACCCGTGATATGTATAACCCTCCTGTCGGGGCAGGCAAACGAAGCACCTATTGATGCACCGTAGCCAAAGCCCATTGCACCGAGTCCGCCGCTTGTTAAAAAGCTGCGGCTTCTTGAAACACTGCAATACTGTGCCGCCCACATTTGATGCTGACCTACATCAGTAGTCATTATAGCCTCTTTGGAGAATTTTTTCCATAGTGTTTCTATGATTGTTTTGGGAATAAGGCTGTTTTTATCCCCTTTTTGCACATATTCGTGTTCTTTTTTATATTCCGCAAGCTCTTTTTTCCACTCGGAGCAGTCTTTTTGCTCGACAAGGGGCAAAAGTGAGGCAACGGTTTTCTTTACATCGCCTACCAAGCCCACACCTGCGTGTATTGTCTTGTCTATTTCGGCGGCATCAATGTCAATATGTATTATCTTTGCGTTCGGAGCAAATGCACGTGCGTTTGTTGCAACTCTGTCTGAAAAACGAGTGCCCAAAGCAACAAGCAAATCGCAATTTTTTACCGCATATGCCGAAGTTGCACTTCCGTGCATACCGACCATGCCCAAATCAAATTCGTCACTCGGCTTTACAAGCCCCGTTGCCATGAGCGAATGACATACGGGCATATCCGTGCGTGCGATAAGCTTTTTTACGGTCTGCCATGCATTTGAGTTTATAACACCGCCGCCCATAAACATAACGGGCTTCTTTGCTTCGTATATCTCCTGTGCGGCAAGGCGTAGATCATCTCTGAAAACACGGGGGAGGGGCTTTGCTTCCCTTGCTTTTTCGGCGATATACTCAACCTCCGCCTGTGCAATATCCCTGGGGATATCAACAAGCACGGGGCCCGGTCTGCCGCTTTTTGCTATTGTGAAAGCATTGCGGATTGTATCAACAAGGTCTTCCTTGCGTCTTACTATGAAATTATGCTTTGTTATGGGCATTGTTATGCCTGTAATATATATTTCCTGAAAACTGTCTTTTCCGATAACTGTTGTGGGAACATTGCCTGTTATAAATACAACGGGTATCGAGTCCATAAATGCCGATGCAATTCCCGTGACGAGATTTGTTGCACCGGGGCCGCTTGTTGCAATGGCAACACCAACCTTGCCCGAGGCACGTGAATAGCCCTCTGCCGCATGTGCCGCACCCTGTTCATGTGCGGTAAGTATGTGACGAATACCTTCGTTTTCATAGAGTGCATCATATATTTCAAGCACCGAGCCGCCGGGATAACCGAAAACAGTGTCAACACCCTGCTCTTTAAGTGTTTCAATGACTGCCTGTGCACCTGTTATTAACATTTTCTCATACTCCTTAACTGAATTTTTGAGAAATAAAAAAAACTTCGTCTCTCTTTTCAAGAGACAAAGATTATAATATCTCTGCGGTACCACTCTTGTTGCCGCTTTTGGGTTTTACCTTTTGCGACCACTCAATAAGCATCAAACTTTAATGCCCAACAATGTAACGGTTGTTAACCGACTCGACTTACACAGCCTTAATTAAGACCTTCAAAAGAGCTGCTCCGGGGTGACATTCGCAAAATATAACATATCGGCTTGCACCAAACGCCGACTCTCTGCAATGCGACAAGAAGCTACTATTCCCCATCAATGCATTTAACTGATTTTATTATACATATAAAAAGGCTTTTGTCAACAATCTTATTATGGTACAATGTCAATCATGAAAAAGAGCAAAGAAAAGCAAAAGAATAAAAAGCCTATCAACAAAAAGAAGCTGCTTACCTTTTTGGCGGTCATTGCCGTGCTTGCGGCATTATATTTCAAAGGCGGATATATATCGAGTTATTGGCTGGAGACCACCGGGTTTGAAATAAAGTATGAGCATTTGCCCGAAGCATTTGATGATTTTACAATAGTTCAGATATCCGATTTGCATAACGGACGTTTTAATGCCGAAAATTATGACCTGACAGAGGCTGTTGAGGATGCAAATCCCGATATAGTTGTGCTTACGGGTGATATGGTAAACTACGGCACCACCAGATTTGAGCACACTTTCTCGCTGATCGAAAAATTGGCGAATAAGTATGAAGTCTATTACATATTCGGCAATCATGAACAGAATATACGTGTTGCAAATATGCTTCTGATAACAGACAAGATGGAAGAATTGGGAGTAAAGCTTCTTTTCAATGAAAGCGTTGAAATCGTGCGTGACGGTGAAAGCATAATGCTTCACGGTTTATGTCAGTATAAAAAGTCGTACCGTGATCCGTATTACAGCGAGAAGTCAACATACGAATATTCGCTTGAAGAAATGAATGAAAAACTCGGCGAAAGCTCAAAAGAGCTTGTTGATGTGCTTTTGGCTCATAATCCCATATATTTCGACATATATGAACAGTGGGGAGCAGAGCTTATTCTATCGGGGCATATTCACGGCGGACATTGGCGTATACCCATAATAAATAAAGGCGTACTTTCGCCTAATCAGGAGCTTTTCCCCGAATACGATGCGGGCGAATACATAAAAAATCAGGCTCACATGATAGTGAGCCGTGGTACCAATAACGGGAGTGAGCTTATTCCGAGACTTTTTAATCGCCCGGAGCTGATAGTAGTTACTTTGAGCAATTAGATAATTGCTAATTGCGGCAATCCCAATAGCTGAGTATACCGCCGTATTCTTTAGCCAAATTTACCGCTCTTGTGGTAATATCGTCTATTTCCTTTTTGCGAAGCGATGAAAGCTGTATAAGCGTTACCCCATGGGAAAGCTCCTGCTCGGGGATAAATTCCGTCTCGCCTATTGCAAACCCGTCAAGCCTTGCACGCTCTGCGAAAGTAAGCATCTTTGGCTCATTCTTAAAAAACATATGCAGGCATATTCTGCGGTTGCCGGTCATGGGGAAACCGTTCTTTTCCAAAAGCTCAAGCGTTTCACGGTTTTTTTCGGTCTGCTTTTTCGCTTCGTCCGGATAGAGAAGTGAAAAATATGTGTCCCATTCCTGCTCATGCATACAGTCCACACGGCAGCGTACGGACTTTTTCTTTTTTGCTTCAGCCTTTATGTTTTCAAGAAATGCATCCGTTTTTGCATAGAAAAAATACTGCGATTCACTCTTGTTCTTTATGGAGCCGACATATATCGGCTCCATCATTATTTTAAGCTGATTTATGAAAAGACGTATTAAAAAACGGTCTTTTAACGTGAGCGGAGAATTGTCCTTCTTTGCCGATGAACAGCTTACGAAAAACAGATAGGGATGGGAAGCTTTAACCTCGTCCGAATCGGCATACGAAATGTCTGCCGCAAAACGTGCGGTTTTTCCCTCTATCGGCCAATCGTATTCAAAGAAGTTTCCCGTTGTGGGTTTCATTTTATCAATACCGCCTTTATGCGTCTTACGCCTGCACTTGACGCTTCTTCTTTCTTAATCTTAAATGTGCCCAATTCGCCTGTGCGTGATGCATGGGGACCACCGCAAATCTCTTTGCTGAATTCACCCATTGTGTAAACCTTAACACGCTCGCCGTACTTGTCGCCGAAAAGACCTATTGCACCGCTTGCACGTGCTTCTTCTATGGGAAGCTCCTCGCATATTACGGGAACATCGGCTGCTATTGCTTCGTTAACAAGTCGTTCCGTTTGAGCAATTTCTTCGGGAGTCATCTTTCTTTCAAAGCTGAAGTCAAATCTTAAACGCTCAGCCGTTATGTTTGAGCCTCGTTGTGCAACACTGTCTCCCAAAACCTTTTTCAAAGCCGCCTGCATAAGATGGGTTGCAGTGTGAAGCTGTGCCGTTGCTTCGCCCGTATCTGCAAGGCCGCCCTTGAAACGCTGTGATGCACCTGCCTGCGATTTCTTTTGATGCTCTTCAAATGAAGCGTGGAAGCCGTCAACATCAACTTTAAGTCCGTTTTCCTGTGCAAGCTCTATTGTGAATTCTATCGGGAAGCCGAATGTATCATAAAGTCTGAATGCACTTGCACCGTCAATCTTTTTGTCCTCAAAGGAGTTCTTTATACGCTCGAATTCACGGATACCGTTTTTAAGCGTTTTCTGGAAGCGAAGCTCTTCTTTTGAAAGCTCGCCCGTTATCTTTTCGCTGTTTTCAACAAGCTCGCTGTAGAACTTGCCGTACTTTTCAATAACGGCAGCTGCAACTTCCTTGAGTGAATCCTGGGGCATTTCAAGCTGCATTGCATAACGAATCGCACGTCTTATAAGGCGGCGGAGTATATATCCCTGGTCAACATTGCTCGGTGTAACACCTCTTGGATCACCGAGTATGAATGTTGCACAGCGGATATGGTCTGCAATTATGCGGAAAGCTTTGATAGTGGCTTCGCTGTCTTTATAATTTTTGCCCGAAAGACGGCTGATTGCGGCAAGTATTTCGGTGAAAGCGTCGGTGTCGTAAACACTTTCAACGCCCTGCAATGTTGCAACCGTGCGGTCAAGTCCCATGCCGGTGTCAACATTCTTTTGAGCAAGCGGCTCAAATGTGCCGTCCTTAAGCTTGTTGTATTCCATGAAAACATTGTTCCATATTTCGAGATATTTTCCGCAGGAGCAGGAGGGATTGCAATAGGGTGAGCATTTTTCCTTGCCTGTGTCGTAGAAAATTTCGGTATCGGGACCACAAGGACCTGTCATGCCGGCAGGGCCCCACCAATTATGCTTTTTCTTGAGATAGAAAATATGCGAAGGATCAACGCCCATTTCAACCCAACGGTCATGCGAGACGGTATCCCGGGGAGCATTTTTATCACCCTCAAAGCAAGTGAAATAAAGCTTATCCTTATCTATTCCGAGCCATTCTTCACTCGTTAAAAATTCCCAGGACCATGCAATGGAATCTTCTTTGAAATAGTCGCCCAACGACCAGTTGCCGAGCATTTCGAAGAATGTGCAGTGCGAGGAATCGCCGACTTCATCTATATCACCTGTACGGACGCACTTTTGAACGTCTGTCAGGCGTGTGCCGGACGGATGCTTTTCGCCCATGAGGTACGGTACGAGGGGATGCATACCTGCCGTTGTGAAAAGTACCGTGGGGTCATTTTCGGGTATGAGTGAAGCGGAGGGAATTTGAGTGTGTCCCTTGCTTTTGAAAAAGTCGAGATATAATTGTCTTAATTCGTCTGTTCTTAAAGATTTCATGAGTATTTACCTCTGTACATAATATAATCAAAATAAGTATATCCAAAGGCAGGGGTGCTTGTCAATTATAACAAAGACGGGGTATAATAGAACACATGAGAAGTGATTATCGAAAAAAGAAAACAAAGGGGTTTATGGACAAAAAGGGCAGGCGGCATCGCCTGAACTCTTTTTTGCGTGATACGGATCCTAAGATAATCCGGAGGGGTATATTTGCCGTTTTGGGTATAATCGCATTGTTAATAATACTGCTTGTGGGGAACAGCGAACCACAACTTTTAAACAGCGAGGAAGCCGCGGCGGTCAGAGAAAAAGGCGTGCTTGTCGTGGGCGTGCTTGAAAATATGCCGAACTTTTCCGAAAACGGCGAGGGGCTTGAAGTAGAACTGGGTATGCTTTTGGCAGAAAAAATAATTCCCGAAATGAGCGACGGTGCGGCGGCAAGCTTTTTTACGGTTACGACAACGAGCGTTGCATCACATCTTCAGGACGGCTCCGTTGATGTTGCGATAGCACTTATGAAAAAAGGCGAAAACGATTCACTTGCTTATTCGGACACATATTACACCGATCCCATAGTTTTAGCAGTAAGAGCCGGCGATAAAAATATTGATTTCAGCTCAAAAACAATAGGCTATGTTTTTGAAGGTAAAAAAATGAACATACCCAAAGAGCTTGAAGAATTTGCAGAAAAAAACAACGCCGCCTTAAAGGCGTATGCAGGTTATGCGGATATGCTTGATGCCTTAACTGCATCAAAGATAGATGCCGCCGTGATGTACGGAGTTTATGCTGATAAATATGCATCCGCTTACAGCTTCGATATATCTTCGGTGTCGTTGGGTTATGCGGAATATGCGATAGCGGCATACGCAGATAAATCTGCTTTTGTTGAAATTGCAAATATTATGCTTAAAGAAATTAAAGAAAACGGAAAACTCTCTGCACTGTTGCCTTGACATTACGGTTTAGTAAGTGTAAAATAAGCGATATACACTATAATATGTTACATCCGTCGAAAAGTAGGAGGAAGACAAATGGCATTCGGTGAAATCTCTAAATTCATACAGGAAACACTGCTTCCCAGCGTTAACTCGATGTTGGAAGTAAAACTTGGAACATTCGGTTCAATAATGGACCGTATCGGTTTTCCTGTTTTGATGGTTCTCATTGCAGTTCTTTACATTTTCAAGAACAGAAAAAATGCAGTTGAACGCGGTCAGAAGCCCGGTAAGTATATTGCAGTCGGTTTGATTTTGACCGTTGTTATGGGTCTTTTGGGTTGGTACTTTACAATTCCTTTGACAGCAGCTATTCTTACTCTTTACGGTGGAATGCTTTCTTCAACAGTATCCGACAACTTCAGAGCTGAAAAGCACAGTGCAAGCGGCACAGCTATGGCACTTACAAACATTATCACAGGTTTGTTCCTTCTCATCATCTGGGGCATTTGGTTGTTCGACAACTCCAAGAATATGACATGGTTCCTGCTCATAATCGGTGCTCCCATACTGGTTTACGGTTACAGTGCATTCGGTCTTTTGAGTGCATCAACCGGCAGCAACGATAAGAAGATACTTACGAAAAACCATATCACTTTTGCAGTTTCTTGTGCAGCTATAGGTGCAGCAATTATCTACATCGGCACAAACGGTCTCATTTACGTCTGATAAGCTGTTAAATTAACAAGTAAATTAGGGCAACACTTCAAAAAGAAGCGTTTGCCTTTTTTTATAAAAGAAATAATGGAAAGGGAAACTAATGAACAAAAAAAGAAAATTTACAATGCTTGCTTTTGCTGTAATGATGCTGATGCTTGCATTTGCGGTAAGTGCATTTGCAACAGGCGAAGGCGAAGCCATTGAAGAAGCATACGAAAGCAGTTTTTTTGCAACTCCATGGGCACTTTTGCCGCCTGTTGTTGCAATACTTCTTGCTTTGATAACAAAAGAAGTATACAGTTCACTGTTTGCGGGAGTTGTGACCGGTGCATTGCTTTATGCCAACTTTAATGTTGAGCTTGCATTCAACACCATGATTCAGGACGGATTTATTTCCAAAATAGCCGATGCGTGGAATGTGGGTATATTGATATTCCTTGTTGTTTTGGGCATGATAGTTGTGCTTATCAACCGTGCAGGCGGTTCTGCAGCATACGGCAGATGGGCAACAAAGCGTATCAGCACAAAACGCGGAGCAACATTTGCAACTTTCTTCCTCGGTGTAGTAATATTCATTGACGACTATTTCAATTGTCTTACGGTGGGAAGTGTAATGCGTCCCATAACCGATAAGAATAACGTATCCCGTGCAAAGCTTGCATATTTGATAGATGCGACAGCGGCACCGGTATGTATGATAGCTCCCATTTCATCATGGGCAGCGGCAGTTGCAGGTGTTGTTGAGGGTTATAACGGTATAGAGCTTTTTATTCGTGCAATACCCTACAATCTTTACTCCTTGCTTACTCTTTTGATGATAGTATTCATCACATGGAATAAGTTCGATTTCGGTCCCATGCGTAAGCATGAACGAAATGCCGAAAAAGGCGATTTGTTTACTACAGAAGACCGCCCCTACGAAGATGCGGAAAAGGAAGAAGAAACTGTCTCTGCAAAAGGCAAGGTTATTGACCTCATTCTTCCTGTTGTAATACTGATAGTGTTCTGTGTACTCGGAATGATTTATACCGGCGGTTTCTTTGACGGTGAAACATTTATCAATGCTTTTGCAAACTGTGATGCATCGCTGGGCCTTGCAATGGGCTCTCTGCTTGCTTTGATTGTTATAGTAGCATATCTTCTTTGCCGCAGGGTGATAAGCTTTAAAGATGCAATGGACGCTTTGCCCAAGGGCTTTAAAGCTATGGTGCCGGCAATACTTATCCTTATATTTGCATGGACACTGTCTGCAATGACCAACTTGCTCGGTGCAGATGTATTTGTAAGCGGTATATTCGGAAGTGCTTCAAAGAGCTTGCAATATTTCTTGCCTGTTATAGTGTTTATTGTTGCGGCATTGCTTTCGTTTGCAACGGGTACATCATGGGGCACATTTACAATACTTCTTCCCCTGGTTGTTGCCTGCTCCGATGTAATTTCGGCAGAGCTTCTTATAATATCAATATCCGCTTGCCTTGCAGGTGCTGTTTGCGGCGACCATTGCTCGCCGATATCAGATACCACGATAATGGCTTCCACGGGTGCACACAGCAATCATATAAACCATGTGTATACGCAGTTGCCGTATGTAGTGGTCGTTGCGGCGGTTGCGGCAGTTGGATATATATTTGCCGGTTTTGTGCAGAATGCATGGATAGTGTTGCCGATAATGGCAGCAGTACTTTGTATCGTGTTGTTTGCAATAAAAGTGGTTGTAAGGAAAAAAGAACGCACCGAAAAATAAAACAATATTCATATAACGTAAAAACCCGCCGCCAAAAGCGGCGGTTTTGCATTGCTCACTTTATATAAAGGTCCTTTTTAAGTTTGAAAAACATCCGGCAGCACCTTAGCATAAGCCTTAATACAATTTTATTTGCATAAAATTACCCTCAAACATAAAATAATATTGACAAAATACGACAAGGGGTATAAAATATCCCAAAAGATACCCTTGCAAGTAATTGAATATAGAAATTTAAGTCGATGGCATTGAAGAATTGTCAATTCTGTTGCAACGTGAGTTGAAAAAATCGCAAATTCCGTTGGCAATACCTTGGGCAAGCAAGCTGCGATATTGCTCAGAGAGCAGATTGTTTTCATCATCGCTGTTTGACAAAAATCCACATTCAACTATTACTGCAGGGGCGTGGCTTTCTCGGATAACAAAGTAATCTCCGGGATTGGCATTCCGAAGAGGTCTTTGAACGGCTTCGCAGATGCTGTTTATTGTATATTCGGCAAGAATGCCTCCCTGTGAACTTCCTTCCATGTAGAAAACCATAGGCCCGTTTACGGACGGATCACTAAAACAGTACACTCAAGATGTAAGCAAAGCGGAAAGGGAAAAAGGGGGACAATAAAAATGCTTATAACACCCAATTATAAAGGTTACCATTATTTGATGAAGGCATATGAGCTGACAAAGGAAGACAGTGAGCTGTTAAACTGTATAACAACGAGGCTGTATCCCATGATAGCAAAGAAGTTTCATACAAGTGCACAGGCAGTCGAAAGAGGTATACGCACGGTAATAATGCTCTGCTACAATCAGGGATTGCTCAGCGAATATAAAAGTATTCCCACGGCGGCTCAGTTTATCGGTATAATTTGGTCGGTAGGCCCGTCAAAATTTTTGCTTACGGAAGAGTTTGTTGAAAAGAATTTTGCCTAAAGAACTTGAAGAGCCAAAAACAAAAGACGTATAAAGAAAACGCCTGTTTAAAGAAAAAAGCTTCTTTAAATAAGGCGTCTGTTTTTAATCATCAGAATTTTCCGCAACTAAAAGAATCGCTTTTTCAGGAGCGTCTTCATAATCTTTTACAGCTTTTGCACACGTGCTTCGTTGATATTCAGCTTCCAATAAAAGCGATAATGTTTCGATGCCGCGTGAATCGACAAGGCGGTATTTATCTAAAAACTGCTTCTCGGACAGCGTGAGTTTGTATTCATCGAAACCGTCATTGCATACAAGCGTATCTATTGATATTTGAAAATATGAGGAAAGCTTTTTTAGAGTTGCAAGGCTTATATTACTCCACCCTTTTTTGTACCAACCATCTATGGTGGTGTATGGTATGCCGCTCTTTTTTGAAAGCATTCTTTTATTTATTTTCCGCTCCTTCATGAGCAAGTCCAAGTTCCTCAAAAACATATCTGAAAACTCCTCCGCTTATGACATTATACGATGAAACATGACAAAACACAACAAAAAACCCACAGTCGTAAGCTGTCCTTTACGTTTTGTATAATTTAACTTTCAACATACCGAAAAACAAACCCGTATTCGGGTAAACTGTCTGCTTTTTGTTGTTACCATCATATTAACCCAGAAACGGGTAAGAATGTTGTGAAACATGGTGGAGGTGCAAAGGTGAAGGAATATTCCGAAGTTTATGTAAACAGGATACGCACTTTGTGTAAAGAGCGGAGAATAACAATAAATAAGCTTGCAACCATGAGCAATGTGAAGCAATCCACGCTTGATAATATTGTGCGTGGGATGACTAAGAATCCGAGAGTTAAAACGTTGCACAAAATAGCTATAGCATTCAATATGACACTTTCTGAGTTTTTGGATTTTAATGAGCTTAATGAATTTTGTTTTGAAGATGATACGGAAGACTGATAAAAAGCGAAGCGTTATTGAATTTCGTATTGTGCTGTGATATGCTCAAAGGTATGAAAAGCAAAGGAATTTTGGCAGTAAACGGTTTTTTGTCATCGAACAGTTTTAAAGAGCTGTACGGTTTCTTTCTTGATGCCGCAAAAAAACATAATGTGGAGCTTGAGCTTGTAAAAAACAGCGAGCTGCTTTTCGATGCTGCAAATAAAAATCTGCTTTTTTCCAAGGAAGCCGATTTTATAGTTTTCTGGGATAAGGATATACGTCTTGCAAAGCAACTTGAGAGTGTGGGCTTTAAATTGTATAACTCGGCACATGCAATAGAACTTTGCGATGATAAATCACTTACCCATATAGCGTTGTCAAACTGCAATATCCCGATGCCCAAAACAGTAATTGCACCGTTGACGTATGCAGGCATAGGCTATACCGATACGGAATTTCTGAATAATGTATGCGACTATTTGAAATTCCCAATCGTTGTAAAAGAATGCTGCGGTTCATTCGGTCAGCAGGTGTATTTAACGCATACGCTTGATGAGCTTAAAAGGTTGACAAGTGAAAAAGCAGGCATACCGCTCATTTTCCAAGAGTTTGTGAAAACAAGTATTTCAAGAGATATACGTTTGTATGTTGTGGGTGGCAAGGTTGTTGCCTCGATGCTCAGAGAAAACACAAACGGTGATTTTCGTGCGAATGTTGCAAACGGAGGAAAAGTATCTCCCTATATGCCTACGGAAAGCGAAATTGATGTTGCACTTCGTGCGTGTGAAGAATTATCACTAACATTCGGCGGTGTTGATATACTCTTCGGCAAAGACGGTACTCCGCTTTTGTGCGAGGTAAACTCCAATGCTCATTTTGCAGGGCTTTTGGAGTGCACAGCGGTAAATGCCGCAGATGCAATAATGGAATTTATAACGGGTAAATTGTTATGAACGGTATAATAGTATACGAAGAATGGGCGGCAAAGCAAAACAGCCACTATATTGATATGTATTTTTCCGCTTGTGAGAAAAGAGGAATAACGCTCAAGCTGATATTGACGAATGAGCTTACTTTTTGCACAAAAAACAATACACCCTGTCTTATATATAAAGGTGAAAGCATGGGGTTGCCCGATTTTGCGATAATGAGATGCCCAAATGTTGTGCTCGCACGTTTTTTAGAGCAGGCGGATGTTCGCGTTTTCAACAACAGCGACTGCATCGAAACTGCAAATGATAAACGCCTTACATATATACGGGCGGCAAATGCGTCGCTTAGGATAATGGACACCTATTACAGCTTAAGAGATGCCTGCGATGCAGATGCGTTTCCGCTTGTCGTAAAATCGGCACATGGTGCAGGCGGCAGAGAGGTAATGCTTGTACATAACGAAAAAGAGCTTAAAGAATCGGCAGAGAAGATAGCTCCCGATGCCGTGGTTATACAAAAGCTTGCTTCAGATGCAGGTAAGGATTTAAGGGTGTATTTTGTCGGAAATGAGATAGTTTGTGCAATGCTTCGTTCGTCAGATTCCGATTTTCGAAGCAATTTTGGACTTGGCGGCAGTGCAACTCTCTATGAGCTTAATGAAGAAGAAAAACGCATGGCATATAAGGCGGCAAGCTTGTTTGACTTGAGCTATGCAGGTGTTGATTTTATATTCGATAACGGAGAAATGGTGTTCAACGAGGTCGAAGATGCGGTGGGTGCAAGAATGGTTTATGCAAATACCGATATTGACATAGTTGATATTTATGTGGACTATATATACAGAAAGGTGGATGAAAAGGCATGAAAAAGATGCTTCCTTTAATTTTTGCATTGGTGTTGTTTTCGCTCACTTTTGTTGCTTGTACAGGAGATTTGAATAATAAAGAAAATGAAAAGCTTACTGTGGTTGCAACACTGTTTCCGCAATATGATTTCGCACGTGAAGTTGCGGGGGAATATGCAAACATATCGCTTTTGCTTTTACCGGGTATTGAGAGTCATGCTTATGAGCCCACTCCTCAAGACATAATAAAAATAAATGATGCAGACGTATTTCTTTATACGGGAGAATATATGGAAGCATGGGCACACGAAATAGCTCAAAGCATAGAAAGCGATGTGCTTATAGTGGACGTTTCACAGGGAATATCGCTTGATACATTAAGTGAGCACAGCCACGGTGACAGCACAGGAAGCGAGCATTATCACGGCAATTTCGATCCTCATATCTGGACGGATCCTACACTTGCAAAGGTTATGGTAAAAAATATTGCCGAGGCTTTTGAAACAGCCGATCAGGAAAATGCGGCAATATATGAAAACAATGCTTTGTCATACACGGAAAAGCTTGATAAGCTTGATGCAGACATGAATGAAATGCTGTCTTTGGCAACTAAAGATACGATATGCTTCGGTGACAGGTTTGCTATGCATTATTTTGCAAAGCATTACGGCTTGAATTATATTTCGGCATATGATTCTTGCTCTCATGAGACGGAGCCGTCGGCAAAAGCTATAACCGACATAATAGACACAATGAACGAAAATGGTATAAAAACAGTATATTATGCGGAGCTTACGGAGCCGACTGTTGCCAGAGCGATAAGCGAGGAAACGGGAGCGGATATATTGCTTCTGCATTCATGTCATAATGTATCGAAAACAGAATTTGAGAGCGGAGCGACTTATTTATCGCTCATGTATCAAAATCTCGAAAATTTGAGAGAAGGTTTAAAGTAAAATGCCTCTTGTTTCATGTAAAAATCTGACGCTTTCCTATGAATCGGAAATTGCGGTTCAAAATTTGTGCATAGATATAGAATCGGGCGATTATCTTTGCGTTGTGGGCGAAAACGGCTCGGGTAAATCAACACTTATAAAAGGTATGCTCGGTCTTATGCAGCCTAAATCGGGCGAAATAGTGTATAACGGCGTTGTCCGCAAGGAAATAGGCTATCTTCCCCAACAAACAGTCATTCAGCGTGATTTTCCGGCATCGGTAAACGAAGTCGTATTATCGGGCTGTATCGGAAAGCACGGTATGTTTAAAGCCACATATTCAAGCGATGACAAAGCACGTGCATTAAAGAATATGGAGCTTATGGGCATTTCGGATTTGAAAAAGCGTTCATACCGTGAATTGAGCGGCGGACAGCAGCAGCGTGTACTGCTTGCAAGGGCACTATGTGCCACAACAAAGCTTTTGCTTTTGGATGAGCCCGTAACGGGGCTTGATCCGCTTGCAACCTCTGAGCTGTATTCACTTATAAAAAAGCTCAATACAAAAGAAAAAATAACCGTAGTAATGGTTTCCCATGATGTAAGCTGTGCCTTGCATGATTCAAATAAGGTACTGCATATGGGCAGTACGGGCAGTGTGGTGTTTTTCGGTCCCTCCGATGAATACCGATCAAGCAGTGTAAGTGCACGCTTTTTACGCTGTGACTGTGCGTGCCATGAAAGGGGTGAACACAGCCATGTTTGAGCTTATCGGAGAAATGTTTTCTTATTCATTCCTTACACGTGCAATAACCGTAGGCATACTTGTTGCACTTTGTGCCGCACTTTTGGGCGTTACGCTTGTTTTGAAGCGTTATTCAATGATCGGTGACGGACTTTCGCACGTGGGCTTCGGTGCAATGTCGGTTGCGGTGGCAATGAATGCCGCACCGCTTGCAATTGCAATACCTGTGGTTGTGATTGCGGCGTTCTTCCTTTTGAGGCTGAGCGAAAAAGCAAAGCTTAAATCCGATGCGGCAATAGCACTTATTTCGTCTGCCGCACTTGCTGTGGGCGTTATAGTTACTTCACTTACAAGCGGACTTAATGCAGATGTTTACAGCTATATGTTCGGAAGCATACTTGCCATGAGTGACAGTGATGTTTATCTGTCGCTTGCTGTTGCTTTTGTGGTGCTTGTACTCTATATTATTTTTTACAATAAGATATTTGCAATAACATTCGACGAGGATTTCGCACAGGCAACGGGTATCCGTGTAAGGCTTTATAATATTCTGATTGCCGTATTGACGGCACTCACCATTGTTGTTGGTATGAGAATAATGGGAACCATGCTCATATCGGGACTTATAATATTCCCTGCACTTACGTCTATGCGGGTGTGCAGGAGTTTCCGTTCGGTTGTTATATGTTCAACCGTGGTATCGACGGTCTGCTTCTTTTTGGGCATGGTCGTATCCTACGGTATGGGCACACCGGCAGGTGCAAGTATAGTTGCGGTGAATGCAATAGTGTTTATGCTTTTCTTTGTAATAGGGAAGTTGACTTCAAAATAGTATTGCAAATACAAATTTATAATGTTATAATGTGTTGCTAACGTACTTCTTGCTACACTTTAATATGTAGCCATAAGACCATAAGGAGGTGAAAAACGTGAACAAGTACGAATCTCTGTATATCATCACACCTGAACTTGAGGCAGAAGAAACAAAGGCTGTAGTAGAAAAGTTCTCAGGTATCATCACAGCTAACGGCGGCACAGTCGAAAGCGTCGAAGAATGGGGTTTGAAGCATCTTGCATATCCCATTGATTACAAGACAGACGGTTATTATGTTCTCGTAAACTTTGAGGCAGCAGCAGAGCTTCCCCGTGAACTCGAGCGTAACTTCAAGAATGACGAGAAAATACTTCGCTTCATCGTAGTACGCAAGGAAGCGTAATTTCAAAGTATAACCGAACATAATTTTAGTCTTGAAAGTAGGATTCAGATTATGAATAAAGTAATTCTTATCGGAAATCTCACAAGAGATCCCGAATTACGCACTACCGCAAACGGTACAAGCGTATGTTCCTTCTCTATAGCGGTAAACCGCCGCTTTCAGAGTCAGTCGGGTGAGCGTGTAACCGATTTCTTTAACATCGTAGCATGGCGTCAGCTTGGCGAGCTTTGCAATAAATACCTTGCAAAAGGCCGTAAAGTCTGCGTGGTTGGCGAGCTCCAGAACAGAAGCTATGATGCAAAAGACGGTTCAAAGCGTTATGCAACCGAGATAATCGCCGACGATATAGAGTTCTTGACTCCGAGAGGAGAAGAAGGCTCAAGGAACACTTATGAAGAACGCAGCAGTGCACCGTCCTTTGCACTTTCTGACGAAGGCTTTGCAGAGGTTGACGATGACGATCTGCCGTTCTGATAAAAACACAAACAATTCTATTTTTAGTAAAGGAGATATATCATGGAGGAGAGCAAGATGAGACCCCGTCCGCGTAAGAGCAGACGCAAGGTTTGTGCTTTTTGTGTAGAAAAAGCAAATTACATCGATTATAAAGATGCAAATAAGCTCCGCAAGTATGTTACAGAACGCGGCAAGATAATGCCCCGTCGTATGAGCGGCGTTTGTGCAGAGCATCAGCGTAGTCTCGCAGTGGCAATCAAGCGTGCACGTCAAGTTGCACTTTTGCCCTACGTACAGGACTGATTAGTGCATTCCCTTTGAAGTCGTTAGTTAAAGAGTCGTACAAGTTGCGACTCTTTTTTTAATTTTGCAAGATGCTATACTATTAAACACAAAAGCATGATATACTATAAAATATGAAAAAGATAATTGCAGTGTTTTTAATTTCAATATTACTTGTTGCGTTCTGCTGTTCGTGTTCAAAAAACGGCGGTGATATTATCGAGCCGTCAATAGACATCACATCTCAAGCGGTGAGGGGAAACACGAACGGTAATCTTTTATGCTCGGGGCTTTTTGCACAGAAGAACAACCAGGTCTACTTTGCCACTAACGGGCTTTATCGCATAAGCGATACGGGCGATGATTGGGCACAGGTTTATGACGGTGCGGCTGCAGGTATGAACATAACGGACAGTAGTATTTATTGCACGATAGAGGGCGAAAACTCAAACCGCATGATCCATAAAATAAATACCGAAACCGGCGAAGCCGTAAAGCTTGCGGATGATGACGTTCAAAGCCTTATCGTGGTTGATGATTATATTTATTTCTCCAGCAAGAGTGAGAACGGTATATTTAAAATGGATTTGTCAGGCGGTAACCGTGCAAAGCTTTATGATGCCTATGCGTGGAATATAAGCTATGACAACGGATATTTATACTTTGTTGCAGAAGATGCAAAGTATAACGTACACAAGATTGATATAAACGGTGAAAACCATTCTGTGATTTATGACGGTGAGGTAATAAGTGCAGTTGTTGACGGCGGAAAGGTGTATTTCTCAAGCATGAGCGAGAATGCAATGGGAATATATATGATTGACGAGTCAAACAAGCCCGTAGCTATCGTGAACACTATACCTATGCGGATGAATGTGTATTCGAATTATGTATATTACACCACCGAAGAAGGTCTTTTCAGATGCGACAGTGACGGTAAAAATGTTATCCAGCTCGCAGTCGGAAGTATAAATCATATCTATACAGGCGGCGGTTATGTATACTATACGCTCAATAGTACAGGCACTTCAAAGCTCTATCGCATAAAAACGGACGGCTCAAACAACGAGCTCTTCTTAACACTCGTAGTTTCTGAATAACGGGGCTTGCCCCCCACCATAACTCGCTTTTGTAAAAGCGACACAAAACAGGTGGGGAATAAATATAAAACAAAAATTAGTTCGCGACAAGGCGAACTAATTTTTTATACCGCTTTGCATCGCATGCAGCACATACCCTCCGTGAGGAACGAATATTACTCAAAGTCACTTTGTGACTTTGAGTAGAATAGCACGGGGGACGGTTAAATTCGCTTGGCTGGATTTTTCGCTTTTTCGGAAAGTTCACCCGGCTTTCTGCTTTTATCCGTTTTTATTCCCAATATGATGTCCGCCGAGACATTATACAATTCACATAAAACTTTTAAATGCCTTATAGGCATTTCGTTTGCTCCTCTTTCATATCTTGCGTACATGGTTTGCGAGGTCTTTAATATCGAAGCTACTTGTTCCTGCGTTAAATCACTGTCCTCACGTAAGCTCCTCAGACGCTCATAATAAGTTTTCATATCCAATACCCTTTCAGAATTTTA
>JAZNWT010000098.1:0-2294 GCA_045593465.1 Clostridia bacterium | reverse complement strand
GGTTTGGTGAAGGGTTGTAAAACAAACAACATCGAAGTATATGCATGGACAGTTAATGAAACAACAATGATGAAGGAACTTATAGATGCAGGCATCGACGGTATAATAACAAATGTTCCCGATGTTGCTTTGCAAACTATCGCTTCTTTGAATTCGTAATATTCTTAAACACAATACCCAAAAGAAATACGGCGATTATCACAAGCATGGATACGGCAAAAACCGTTCCCATGCTTGTTGCATTTTCTGAAAATCTTTCTGCTGAAACAGGATTGAATACAGAGGCGGTTTCATTGTAGAAAAAAGGTGTAAGTATGTATGTAAGGACTGCGGCTATAAAGCCTTGTATGAGCTTAAAGAAAATGTAAGAGGTACTTTTTAAGTCAATCAGTGAACGCGATTGCATAAGCACACAAATACCTCCGAAAGTTACCAAAAAGGCACCGATGGAGGAAGATAACCGTAATGGGATTTTAAGCAAGCCCAAAGAAATACAGCCGTTTGTAACCTCCAGCATACCGTTTATCACGGTATTCAAAATTTCAGGCTCGCTCATAAGGAGTATTTTCTCGCCTATAAATGACAGGAATTTTTGCAAACCCATTGCATTTGCAACAGAAATAAGTACGAGAAAAATTATGACTGTTCCGCAGAGCGACAGCATACTGTTCATTGACTCTTTAATTGCATCGGACAGTGAAATTTCAGTATTTTCAGCCGAGAGGCTGATATTGCTTTTGAAGAAAGGTATAAGCATTATAAGTACGGACAGCATTTGAGAAATAAGAATGGGTATTGCCAAATGCGGCTCGTCAAGCTGCGATGAAGCAAGCACGCTTAATGTAAACATGGGGCTGATTGTGTTTAAAGCGGCACAGAGCCTTGTTTTTTTGTTCAAGTCCATTTTTGTATCCGCCAAGAATCGAGCTGCACATGGTGCACCCGATACAACGGAAAGTATAAAAATCGCATACTTGTTTTTTGAGTATAAAGCACTTGTACGTAATAATGCAGTAAATACAAAAAAGGGGAGCAGGGAGGGAAAAATACTGTTTATAAATATATCATACCCGTTCCGTGCGGCTAAAGCGGCATCGTTGCTGAATAAAATAAGCAGAATACATATGATGGCACAAAAAATAAACTTAAAATTCTTCATGCTTGATTATACGATTATCAAAGGCATTGTATAATCCGATGCGGCTCTTTTTTTTGAAAAAATGTTGTAAATATCACTTGCGAGAAGATCTTTTTCCAATAAACGTCTTGCATTTTCAGAAAGCTTTTCGGTGTCGGCATATGATGTGATTACAGGTATCCCGGAATGCCTTGAAAGCTCGCTTAAAATTTGTGATGACGCTTTTCTTATACCTAAAACTCTTATATAAAAATAATCGTCAATTGAGGAGAGTGCTTTCTCTTGAAGCTCATTTGTTACGGATAAAAGTGCACAGACAGCTATGCGGCGAAGACGTGCCATTGTATAACGTTTGCTTTTTGCAAGAGAAAGAAAATCAAAATAGCAATTTGCTTCACGGCAGGCGGAATAAATTACATTTTCCAAGCCTTCGGAAACATCGGGAAGTAAAGCAAGCTCTTCCTTGCTTTGGGAACGAAGAGCATAAAGCACGGCTGCCGAAAATTCTGAGGATTGAGAAGAAACAGGGGGATATTCCGATTCGATTTCGCCGTTTAAAATCATGTTTCTTATTGTGCTTGCAGAATAAAAACCGTCCAAAGTGCTGTCTTCCCGGTCGTGCATTGCACCAACGCGGCGTACGGCAGCTGGCTGTATATCCGAAGATATGCTTTTTAAGGCTTTGATGTATTCAATACCGAGTATATCATTGGGCGAAAGCGGAACAGAATAGGCTTCGCTTTGTGCCTTTGCAAATGACATTCCTGTGTTAAGTGCTGTTTTGAGCTTTTGTTGTGCAAGAGAATTTTCGGAATGTGAGGAATGGGCAATTTTGCAAAGAGAATCGATATCAGCCGATTCACTTCCGAATGAAAGCGAGTTTATAAGATTGCTTTGCTCAAATATGTTTACGGCAGCTTTTGCAAATCTTTCGGCACAGGAAACGGAAAAGAGAGCAGGAAGCTCAAATACTATGTCCACACCTGCTTCCAACGCTTTTTTTGCACGGTAAAACTTATCGTATATTGCAATGTCGCCACGCTGAACGAAGTTGCCGCTCATTACAACAGCAACTTTATTATCGGGAAAAAGTGTATGCGTTTGAGACAGATGATAAGCATGTCCTCTGTGAAACGGATTGTATTCTGCTACTATG
>JAZNWT010000097.1:0-7082 GCA_045593465.1 Clostridia bacterium | reverse complement strand
TAAGCGATGAAACAGAGCCGTTATTGCGTACTTCAGCCAATGCGTTTGCAACAGCATAAACGAGAGTATTGAAACCGATAACATCTTCACCGTATTTTACGGATGCCGGTGCTGATGTATCTACAGCGTTGTCAGCTGCTGTAAAGAGTTCGTCAAGCTGTGTCTTGTTAAGTTCAAGAGCTTCTGCGATAAGTTCAACGGGATATTCGGGGTTGTTTGCATATACAACTTTCTCGTTGCCTTTTGTGGCACCGGAAAGGTAAACTTTAAGTGCTGTTGCAAGGAACGAACCCATTGTGAAGCTCTGACCTTCAACCTGTGTTAATTTGGGAAGTTTGCCGTGTGCTTCGATATAGCTCTTTACACGAAGAGCAGCGTTGATAAAGTATGCTACACGGACAGTCGTTTCAACAGGAGTAACAGCTTCGGGAGCTGTCTCGGGAGCATCATAAAATGCACCGACCCAAGAGTCAACTTCAACTGCTGCAGGAAGTGCCTTGTTATACTTGTAATACTGAATAACCTGTGCAAAAACATAGCTCAAGTTTTTAGGTGAAATAGCACCGAGTGATGTTCCGAAGCAAGCCGAGACTTCACCGTTTGCATCTGTTTCCGTAATTACAGTCTTTGCAAGAGCAATATATTCGCCGCGATTCAATTCGCCGCTTACTATACTCTCTTTTGCGACCGAGTCGGTTACTTCTGCTAACTTTTTATATGTTGCCGAAATCTTTTTACCTTCAGCCAAATCAGTGATTGCATCTGCTGCTGCGTAAAGAAATTCTTCAACGGAAAGTTTCTGGTTATCCGAAGTTACAAAATTCGGTACACCTGCATTTCTTGCGATAAATTTCTCGTATCTGTCTGATGCATTCACAAACTGTGTATGTGTGAGGGTTACTGACTCTTGAGCCATTACCGACACAGGAAGTATTGAGAATACCATCATCAAGGAGAGAACAACTGCTAAAACTTTTTTCATTTTCAAATCTCCTTTTGATATTTATTTAAGAGTCAAAACAAATATTTTGTCCCTCATATAACGTATAAATTATATTATTGCTGTTTTATATTGTCAATAAAAAACGCTTCCTTTATTTGGAATGAACCATAATTTTTTCTTATGTTGCAGCTTTGAAAACGCCTCAAAAAAATAACTTATTTAATGTTTTTTTGAGTATAAATGACCAAGTAATTAAGAGTTTTTTACTAAACTATGTCTATAACTTGATGTTGATTTCGTTTTTAAAATAATAAAAGCACCGAGTTTGATATGCCACCAAAAGTGTCTAATTTTTGGTGGCATATCAGTTACAAACCCGATGTTTAATATAGAAAACTAAATTTAAAGCTTAATTCAAGCGATTGTTTTAGTTATTGAGAACATCATTTATGAGTGCATCCAACTCTGCGTCAAAAGCATTGTCCATAGCTTCTTTTCCCGACGCAAAAGCAGACTGAGGTTGAACTTGAGGTTGTGTCTGCCCCATTACTTCTTCTACCGTCCAAACCTTCGATTCATTCTGACTATGATAGAAGTTTTGACTTTGAGCTGCATAATATTCGTTTTCAGCATCCTTGGGGATGGGTACAGGCTCCTTCATGGGTTCGGCGAAAGGCGAGGGTGCGGATGCAAAAAACTGTTCTGTAAAAGCTTGAGCCTGAACAGGTGTTTGGGTAGTGCTTTCGTTGAAGAAATAGGTAACAGGCTGTTCTGCTGCATAAGTTTCTTCAATAGCCGGCTGAGTTTTCTCAACTACAGGCACAGATTCCTCAAATACAGGCTGCGTCTCTTCAACTTTATCGAACTGTTCAAAAGAGTGTTGCGGCTGTTCAAAAACAGGTTCTTCGAATACCGGTTTGGAATCAAATGCAGAAAACTCTACTGTTTCCGGTTCGATAGCATCAAAATTGAAAACCGACTTAAACTCTTCGAGTCTGCGTGAAGCGTCTTCAGCAGTGAGTGTCAAACGTTCATTCATGATAGCTATCTTTTGCTTGCAAACATCGTATTCTGATTGTGCTTTACTTACTATGCTATTTGCTTCTGTGTTTGCGTTGTCGATTATAACGGCAGCACGTTTCTGAGCATCAGCAACAATCTCGTTGGCTGTTTGCTGTGCCTGCTCGACATTAGCCTGTGCCTGTGCTTCCATTTCTGCTCTGCTTTGCTGTGCTTCAGTTAAAAGACGATCACGTTCAGCCATAGCCTCGTCCATCATGCGTTTTGATGATGAATGTGCCTCTGTTAATGCACCGATGATGCTTGATTCACGGCTCTGGTACTCCGCTATTGCTCGTGAAGCTTCCAATAAACGAGATCTGTAATCGTTCAATTCCGCATCACGCTGCATAAGTAAAGTTTCAAGTTCCATTTCCCTCTGAGTTTTCTTTGACATATGATACCTCCTGTTTTATTCTTCTATAAGTAAACTTTTTTAATCTATATTAAACTTAACTTGATTTTCTTCCGACGGCGGAGCATACCCCATATGAATATATCCTGCCGGCAGTACAATTCGTCCGCGAGGAGTACGTGCGATAAATCCTAACTGCATTAAATACGGCTCGTAAACATCTTCAACGGTAGAGGCATCCTCGCCTGTTGCCGCAGCAATAGTATCAACACCCACAGGACGTGAACCGAACTTTTCGATCATAACGGACAACATATATCTATCCGTTGCATCCAAGCCTTTTTCATCAATAGCAAGCATGTCAAGCCCTGCTTTTGCGGTAATTCTGTCAATGCTGCCATCGCCTCTGACCTGTGCAAAATCACGAACTCTTTTTAAGAGACGGTTTGCAATTCTCGGAGTTCCTCTTGACCTCGATGCTATTTCCATCGCACCTGCTTTGTCAATATTTATACCGAGTATTCCTGCACTTCGAATGACTATTGACGCAATGTCGTTCGGTGTGTATAACTTAAGCTGTTCTTTTATACCAAACCTATCACGCAACGGCGAAGTCAACAGCCCCAACCTGGTAGTAGCACCCACCAAAGTAAAGTGCGGAACATCAATTCGTATCGAATAAGCCGATGGACCCTTGCCCATTACAATATCTATCGCAAAATCTTCCATTGCAGGATAAAGTGCTTCTTCTACCGCAGAATTCAGTCTGTGAATCTCGTCGATAAAAAGAATATCACCCTCCGAAAGATTCGTAACTATGGCAGCCAAGTCACCTGCATGCGTTATTGCAGGCCCCGAAGTTATCTTTAAATTACCACCCATTTCATTTGAAATTATTGAAGCAAGTGTGGTTTTACCAAGCCCCGGAGGCCCATAAAACAAAGCATGATCCAATGTCTCCGAACGAAGTTTTGCCGCTTCGATATAGATCCTCATATGTTCTTTAACTTCATTCTGACCTATATACTCGTTTAGATAACGTGGGCGAAGACTGTACTCCGACTCTTCATCGTCACCGATCATTGAAGAGGTTATCAATCTGTCATCCGTCATTTACTGCCTCGTTTCGCTATTTCTTTAAGTGCCTTTGTTATAAGTTCCTGAACCGTACTTGCTTCACTTACCGATGCAACAGCTCTTGAAGCGGTAAGTCCGTCGTATCCAAGTGACATAAGTGCGGCTGTTGCTTCGGATGTAATATCCGAACTTACACTTGAATCGGATTGCGAAGCACCGATACCTGCAATATCGCCATCCATTTTTTCCTTCAATTCAAGCAACACGCGTGCCGCTGTTTTTCTGCCCATGCCTGACACACCGTCAAACGCAGCAGCATTCTCCGTCATTATCGCAAGCGATATATCCGAAACCGATAATGTACTCAATACCGAAAGAGCTAACTTAGGACCGACTCTTGTGACTGATATGAGTTTTCTAAACATTGCTCGTTCTTCGATAGTTAAAAAACCGTACATTGCAACAGCATCCTGTGCAATATGGAAATGGGTGAAAAGTTTTACGTTATCCCCCTGCTTTATTCTTCTTAGCGTTGCATTGCTGCACAGAAGTTCATATCCCACACCTGATGGAGTATCAACTATTATGCGATCATTCAAAACATCTTCTGCAATGCCTTTTATATGAGCGTACATAAAACCTCTACTTAATTAAAAACTCATTTGCCGCACACCTTAATGTATGTGCATGGCATATTGCCACACCAAGTGCATCTGCAGCATCATCCGGTTTGGGGATATCTTTTAGCGAGAGCAAAAACTTAACCATATTCTGCATTTGCTTTTTATCCGCCCTACCGCTCCCCGTCACCGCAAGCTTTATCTGCATCGGAGTGTATTCGTATAAGGGCAATTTCGCTTGTTGTGCACAAAGCATTGCCACGCCACGACCGGCACCTACATAAAGTGCTGTTGTAACATTTTTCGAGAAGAACAGTTCTTCAAAAGCAACCTGGTCGGGATTATAGAGCTCAATTAGCTTGTTTACACCGCAATACAGTTTTTCAAGCCTTCTCGGAAAAGCTTCCGATGCCGATGTTTCAATAACACCGTAATCGATAACTTTAATTTTGCCTTTATCGGCATTTATAACGCCGTATCCGAGTATTGCATACCCGGGATCAATCCCTAAAATTATCAAAGCCATTTCTCCTCATTGCATATTTTATCACAATAGCAATAATTACACAAGAGAAGCATTTTCATTATTTTGATTTTTGCCTCGTTATTATTTAACTGTCAGCATTTTCAAAATATTTATTTATTTCCTCAAAGCTTGAAAACGGCACGCCTTTTTTCAATTCTTCTTTAAATTCCTCGTCAATATCTTCGACCGCATCTGTTATATCCATTATATATTCTTCTTCAAATGAAACCGCATTTCTTCTGTATACCGCTAAAAAATCACCGTTTATTCTGACCACATAGTGTTCAGGGCAAAAACCCTCAATGGTTTTGTACAGCACAGGAAAACCGTCTTTAAAAGATAAAATGCCATGTTCATTGTATTTGTTCTTTGTCTCGGAAAATGTTGAAGAATCAATATTTTCACTTTTAACGATTTCATGTTCGCACAAAGTAAAGAGAATTTTTATTTCTATAGCTGTTATGTCGTCCAAAACGTCTTCCCGTGTTTTTTCGTCATTTGTTTCTTGCGACATTACACTGTTTTTGTCTCTTGAGAGTTTTTCAGCCATAGCATCACTTAATAAAACACCTGTTAGTGCACCTAAAAACAACGACGTCGCAATACATATAACCACAGTTATTGAAGAGCCTTTTAATATTTGTTTCACAAGGCAATACCTCCTTCTTTTTGGTTAGTATTGCCTAAATTAAAAGAACGAATGCAAAAACGCTTTCGTTCTTAAAATATCATTCAAAAAGGAAATTCGTATTCTTCTTCAATGGTTTGAGAACTCATTTTATTGAGATCGCCTACCACAACTTTTATTTTCAAAGTTTCACCGTCACGCCAAACCTTAAGCATCAGTTCTTCGCCTATGCTTTTTTTCTGAACCATCTCGACAAATTCATCTTGATTCGAAATTGCCTCGCCGTCGCATTCGGTAACAACATCACCGATTTTAAGCCCGGCCTCCTCTCCTTTTCCGCCTTTTGTTATTTCAACTATCAAAGCACCTATCGGCAAATCATAATGCTGTGAATACAATTCGCTGACCGTAGATACCGATACACCGATACCCGGACGTTCTACACCGCCTGTCAAAAGAAGCTGTTCTACGATGTTCATTGCGTGGTTTATAGGTATTGCAAATCCCAAACCTTCTGCGGAAATTGCATTTCCGTATTCATCATAGCTCGCAGTTACTGTTTTAGCAGATGTTATACCGATAACCTCACCATTCATGTTCAGCAAAGGACCGCCGCTGTTGCCGGGGTTTATTGCCGCATCGGTTTGTATATAAAGATTTGTTCTGCCATCGATGTTAACTTCACGGTTTACTGCCGATACTATTCCGAAAGTCGGAGTCCCTGCAAGTTCTCTGCCCGTAGGATCACCTATAGCAACAACAAATTCACCTATGCGAACATTATCGGAATTTCCGAGTGCCAACGCTGTGCCCGTATATTTTGAATCGATTTTAATAAGTGCCACATCGGAAGTTTTGTCCACACCTATTATTTCGGCGTCAATTTCTTCATCATCTGCCAACAATACCGTTATAGAAGAAGCATCTTCAACAAGATGAGCATTGGTTACAATATATCCGCCTGTGGAGATAATAAATCCCGTACCGCTTCCCTGTTCTATATCTGTATTGTATTCCTCGGAATAACCGTAGTTTACAATGCTGACAATACCCGGTGCAAGGTGTTCAACTATCTCGGGTATGGGATTGGTTTGATCGGTTATATTGGGTAAAATTCCATCCGGTTCTATTTGCGTGGGGACAAAAGTTGAAACAGGTTCTGCTGTTTTATCATCTTTAGGAATGGGTGTTGCAGTCGGTTCGGCAGAAGATGGAATTTGAGAATTAAGCATTGGAGTAGCAGTAGGAGAAAATTGTTCTGCTAAAATATCACCGTTTAAAGTAAAAATTCTGAAAGTAAACGCTAAAATAAAGCCAACAATAAAAGCAAGCAATGCTGTCACAAGGTAGCCCAAAAATCTGTCACTCTTACTTTTTTTCATGTGCTCATTCTCCATTTTTATCAACTCCTGTTTAAATTAAGCCGCGTCGTGAGGGAATGCTACGTTTTAATGTGAATACAAACCGTGTTCCGCCGCCCTTAGGGCTGTCTACCGCAATAGTCTGACCATGCTGATCGATTATTCGTTTGACTATTGATAAACCCAGCCCGGTACCGCCGACCGAACCTGTCGGAGTATGTGCTTTTTCAACTTTGTAAAATCTGTCAAACACGTACTTTCTGTCTTCTCTCGGTATACCTTTACCGAAATCTCTAACCGAAACAGTTGTCTGCCTGCGTCCTGCTCTTGAAGAAAGAACAATCTTTCCTCCGTCAGGCGAATATTTAAGTGCATTATCTATGAGATTTCTCAATACTTGTGCTATTTGTCCCGAATCTGCTTCAACATATACGTGTTCGGCGTCAAAATCAACATCCACATCCATTTGCTTTGTATTGATACGTGCTTCAAACGTTATAAGAGTTCTGATTA
>JAZNWT010000096.1:0-20438 GCA_045593465.1 Clostridia bacterium | reverse complement strand
ACCCCCCTCCTTCTAAAGCTTTTAACGGGAGATTACTTATGAGCAAGCACCTGATTGACCTTGTAAACATCACAAAGACCTACGACGACACCGCCGTTCTCAAAAACGTAAACCTCTACATACGTGACGGCGAGTTCCTTACCCTCCTTGGCCCCTCCGGCTGCGGCAAGACCACCATGCTGCGCCTTATCGCCGGCTTTACCATGCCGGATCAGGGCCAGGTGCTTATCGACGGCAAGGACATGAGCAACGTGCCCCCCTACCGCCGCCAGGTAAACACGGTATTCCAGAAATACGCCCTGTTTCCCCACCTTAACGTATTCGACAACATCGCCTTTGGCCTCAAGATACAGAAGCTGCCCAAGGAAGAGATAGAGCCCCGGGTAAACGAGATGATGGCCCTGGTAAACCTTTCCGGCTACGGCAAGCGCTATATCGATCAGCTTTCCGGCGGCCAGCAGCAGCGCGTGGCCATTGCCCGGGCCCATGTAAACCGTCCTCAGGTGCTGCTCCTGGACGAACCCCTGGGCGCCCTGGACCTTAAGCTTCGCAAGGAGATGCAGATAGAGCTCAAAAGAATGCAGCAGCGTCTTGGCATTACATTTATATACGTAACGCATGACCAGGAAGAAGCACTCACGATGAGTGATACCATAGTAGTTTTAAACAACGGCACAATACAGCAGATAGGAACACCGACGGACATATACAATGAGCCCAAGAATGTATTTGTTGCAAAATTCATAGGTGAGAGCAATATTGTTGACGGCATAATGAAAGAGGATTTCAAGGTATGCTTCCACAATAACGACTATGAATGTGTTGATAAGGGCTTTGAAAAGAATGAAAGCGTTGATGTTGTTGTGCGTCCTGAAGATGTTGACATAGTTGATGTTTCCGCTTCACATCTTACGGGCGAAATAAAGAGCGTACTTTTCATGGGCGTGCATTACGAATTCCGTGTTGACTGCGGTGATTTTGTGTGGACGGTTCATTCCACCGACTATGTTGAAGTCGGCAAGCGTGTAGGGCTTTCAATATTGCCCGATGCAATACATATAATGCATAAATCAAACTGATTATAAAACTGTTTTCAGGGAAAGGGGGTACAGTAATATGAAAAAGAGAGCAACGCTTGCATATCCGTGCATTGTTTGGGTTTTGATATTCATTCTTGTACCCATGTTCCTCATAGCGTATCATGCTTTCTTCAATGACGGCAGTTTTACCGTAACAAATATAACCGAAGCTTTACAGAACGAGATATATTTAAGAGTGCTTTGGCGTTCTGTTGTGACGGCGTTTGAAGCAACGGTCATATGCCTGCTTTTGGGATATCCCATAGCGTATATGCTTTCAAATATGAAAAAAAGCACGGCTTCGCTTTTGTATGTTCTGTTCATAGTTCCCATGTGGATGAATTTTTTGCTCAGAACGTATGCATGGCAGGTAATCCTGGGTGCAAACGGCGTATTGAATACTTTGTTTGAAGCGATCGGCATAGGCAGTGTGGATATGCTTTACACGGAGGGTGCGGTGCTTTTGGGTACTGTGTACAACTTCCTGCCGTTTATGATACTTCCCATTTATACGGTACTTATAAAGCTTGACAAATCCCATGTTGAAGCGGCAATGGATCTTGGTGCAAACGGATTTAAGACATTCTTCAAAATAACGCTTCCGCTTTCAATGCCGGGTGTTATATCGGGAATAACAATGGTGTTCATACCTGCAATAACAACATTTGCAATATCAAGGCTTTTGGGCGGCGGAAAATTCATGCTGTTCGGTGAGCTTATAGAAAATCAGTTCCTTTCGGCAAGGGATTGGAGCACGGGCTCGGCTTTGAGCTTCATACTCTTGATACTCGTGCTTATTTCAATGGCGGTTATGCGTCACATTGACAAAGACACCTCCGACGACGAAAAGGGAGGAGGTAAGCTATGGTGAAGAAGATACGCTCGTTTTTTAAGGGTACATATCTTGGACTGATGCTTATTTTCCTCTATGCTCCTATCGCCGTGTTGATGATATTCTCATTCAATGAAACAAAGACGATGGGAAAATGGTCCGGATTTTCGCTCAAGTGGTACGAAGCACTTTTCAGTGATTCACAAATGCTCAATGCCCTTTCCGTAACCTTGACGGTTGCGATTATTTCGGCAACGGTTGCAACGCTTATAGGTACGATGGCGGCAATAGGAATGCATTCCATGAAGCGGAGATACCGCAACATGATAGACGGTGTTGCACAGCTTCCCATGGTAAATCCCGACCTGGTAACGGGTATAAGCTTAATGATGCTTTTTGCACTATTGGGAATATCGGACGGTTATTTAAGGCTTTTGATTGCCCACATAACATTCAATATCCCCTATGTCATAACCTCGGTAATGCCAAAGCTTCGGCAAAGCTCGGATATGCTCTATGAGGCGGCAATGGACCTTGGATGCAGTCCGTGGCAGGCACTTTTAAAGGTTGTTATACCCGACATAATGCCCGGTATAGTTTCGGGCTTCCTGCTTGCATTCACATTGAGTCTTGACGATTTTGTTGTAAGCTGGTTTGCCGGAAACGGTGTTGACAATCTTTCAATGTATATATACGGCATGGCACGAAGGGGCATAAATCCCAAGATAAATGCACTCAGTACCATAATGTTTATCGCTGTTATAGCATTGCTTCTCATAATCAACATAAAATCAATACGTGAGGAGAAAATGCAAAGCATACAGAATAAAAAGACGGCACAGAAACGTGTTTCGGTCAAATGAAAAATAAGAACGGAGGCTTAAAAATGAAAAAATTTGCACTTTTAATTGCACTTTTAATTGCAGTATCGGCACTCTTTATAGGCTGTGATGATTCCGAGACGCTCTATGTACTTAATTGGGGCGACTATATTGACGAAGAACTTATAAGTGAGTTTACCGAGGAAACAGGCATAAATGTAAAGTATGTTACAATGGCAAACAACGAAGAAATGCTTGTAAAGCTTCAGGCGAATGATTGCAGATTCGATTTGTGCTTCCCCTCGGATTACATAATCGAAAAGCTTATTGCCGATGATCTTCTTGCAGAGATAAACAAAGAAAATATTCCCAACATGAAGAACATCGATGAACGATTCCTCGATCTTTCGTTTGATCCCGACAATAAATATTCCGTTCCTTATATGTGGGGTACCGTAGGTATTCTCTACAATACAACAATGGTACAGGAAGAAGTAACAAGCTGGGATATACTTTGGGACGAAAAGTATGCAGACCAGATTCTCATGTATGACAGTATCCGTGACAGCATGGGCGTTGCACTTTTGAAGCTCGGTTATTCACTCAACACACGCAATGAAGCCGAAATAGAAGAAGCGGCAAACGCACTTATTGAGCAGTATCCCCTCGTACAGGCTTATCTTGGTGACAGCATTAAGGAAAGCATGATAAGAGGCGAGGGTGCTTTGGCGGTTGTATACAGCGGTGATGCAATGTGGTGCATGGACGAAGAAGAAGGAAATCCCGACCTTGCATTTGCAAACCTTGAGAACAGCAATCTTTGGTTTGATAACATTGTTATTCCCAAGACATCAAAGAATAAGGAATCGGCAGAAAAGTTTATCGACTTCCTTTGCAGAGCAGATGTTGCAAAGCGTAACACGGAATACATAGGTTATTCAACTCCCAACAAGGCGGCACTTGAGCTTTTGGACGAAAGCTATATAAACAATCCCACATACAATCCTCCGGCAGAGCTTATTGCAAACTACGAGATTTTCAGCGACCTTGGCGATTTCGTTTCCGTATACAACAAGCATTGGGAGCGTGTAAAAGCTAACTGATAATTTGACAAGTTTTTATGGATGGAGCATATGTTTGAATTCATTAAAAAACTGTTTTACCCCGAGCACTTGGTTAAACCCGACCTCATACAGGCGGAGCTTCCAAGTGCTTCGCACGTATATAAACGCTGCTTGAAAATGGCATGGCCTGCGGCTGTTGAGTCTGTTTTCATCGCCTTGATGGGACTTGTAGACACAATAATGGTAGGTCGTTTGGGAAGCGGTGCTATTTCTGCTGTCGGCATAACAACACAGCCGAAATTTCTGTTCATGGCACTCATATTTGCATTGAATGTGGGCGTTACTGCAGTTATTGCACGCTTAAAGGGCGAAAAGGACAATTTGGCGTGTAGACGTACACTTACCACAGCTTTGGTTCTATGTGTGTCCATCACATCGGTCATGACGGTGCTTGCACTGCTTTTTTCAAGGCAAATACTGCTTTTTGCAGGTGCTCAGGAAAGCTTTGTCGATGAAGCGGACACATACTTTCGCATAATAATGATAGGTCAGTTTTTTAACTGTATCGGTACTACCGTAAATGCGGCACAGAGAGGTATCGGCAAAACAAAGATTGCAATGTACACCAATACTGTTGCAAATCTTGTAAATGTCATATTCAATTATCTGCTGATAAACGGCATAGGCATATTCCCTCGGCTTGAGGTTAAGGGTGCCGCCATTGCAACGATGATAGGAAGCATAGTTGCATTCATTCTTTCGCTTGCCTGCGTGCTTAACAAGAATAATGAGATATCGCTTATATGCAAAAACATTTTCAAGTATGATAAGCGTGTGCTTACGGGTATAATAAAAATAGGTTCATCGGGACTTGTTGAGCAGGTTTTCATGCGTATAGGCTTTTTTACATTTGCGACGATGGTTGCACATTTGGGCGAGGTGCCGTTTGCGACTCATCAGATATGTATGAACATAACAAGCGTTTCGTTTGCGTTTGCAGACGGATTCGCTACTGCCGCAACCGGGCTTGTGGGGCAGAGCTTGGGTGAAAAACGTCCCGACTGTGCAATGATATATGCACGTGCGTGCCAGCGGTGCATACTTTTAATAAGTATCGTACTTACGGTTATATTTCTTTCAACAAGAACTCAGCTTATAATGCTCTTCAGCGACGAGCAGGAAGTTATAAGCTTGGGTGCAAAAATAGTATATATAATTGCGTTTACCTGCTTTGCACAGACCTCGCAGGTGGTAATTTCGGGAAGCCTACGCGGTGCAGGCGACTCGAAGTTCACCGCAATGACCGCATTGATAGGCACAACATTGATACGCCCCATAATCTCATGGCTGCTTTGCTATCCTTTCGGTTTCGGGCTTATCGGTGCATGGATAGGAATGCTTTTTGACCAGGGAGTACGCCTTGTTATGAACTTTGTAAGATTTTCAAGCGGCAAGTGGACATCGATACGGGTATGATGAAAAAGCTGTGCAATTTTGAGTGTTTTGCCGAAAAATATTGTTTCAGTATGCTTTATGTGTGTTGAAATGAGGCTTACAATGTAGTAAAATCGTATAAGGGGGTAAATGCACCCTCAATAAATTCAATCCGAAAAGGGAGCAATATTTATGAAATATTACGGAATTGATTTTGATGTAAAGAATGTACCGTCACTCGATAAGGAGTTTATTCCCTGCGTTAAGTGGATGGAAGCTTATTCAAAGCAGGCAAGCGTTCCTTTTGCAATAGCAGTAGAACGCAACAACTCAAGAGTTGCGGTTTATGATACAAAAATAGTAGGCACAGAAGCTTCTTTTGAAGCAGACGTTCGCTATGTCGAGCGTTTGGTAAAGTTTATGCTCTGGTCAAAGGGCGGCTTTAGGGTAACACTTTGCGGCAATGAAAAGATTGCGGCAAAAATAAAGGAAATTTACTCGCTTGAGGGCGAACGTAAGTTTGATTTCGATTTCATGTCCAATGTTTACGAAAAGACATTCGAGGTTATATCTGTTCCTTACGAAAATAAGCCCGAAGAAAACGAGCACGCAGAGTCCGTCGGTAAGCATCTTGACGGTTGCCGCATAGGCTTTGATGCAGGCGGAAGCGACCGTAAGGTAAGTGCTGTTATAGATGGTGAGCCCGTTTATTCCGAAGAAGTTGTCTGGTTCCCCAAAACAACCGAAGATCCCGACTATCACTTCAACGGCATTGTTGAAGCTTTCAAGACTGCGGCAAGCAAAATGCCCAGAGTTGACGGTATCGGCGTTTCCTCCGCAGGCGTTTATGTTGATAACAGAACAATGGTTGCATCGTTGTTCCTTAAGGTTCCCAAGGATAAGTTCGAGGAGAAGGTAAAGGATATCTATATCCGTGCCGCAAAAGAAATAGGCGATGTTCCCCTCGTAGTTGCAAACGACGGTGACGTTAGTGCTCTTGCAGGTGCAATGAGTCTCCAGGCAGGCGAAGTCATGGGTATGGCAATGGGTACAAGCGAAGCTGTAGGTTATGTTGATGAAGACGGTAATATCGCAGGCTGGCTCAATGAGCTTGCATTTGCTCCCGTTGATTTAAATGAAGATGCAATGGAAGATGAATGGTCAACAGATATAGGTGTCGGCTGTAAGTACTTCTCGCAGGATGCGGTTATAAAGCTTGCTCCGAGAGCGGGAATTACGCTTGACGAAACACTTTCACTTGCAGATAAGCTCAAGCAGGTCCAGGCACTTATGGCAGAAGATGACGAGCGTGCACAGCAGGTATTTGAAAGCATAGGCGTTTATCTCGGACATACACTTCCGTTCTACGCAATGTTCTATGATTTGAGCTACCTCATTTTGCTCGGTCGCGTAACTTCCGGCAAGGGCGGCGACATAGTTTTGGATGTATGCAAGAAGGTTCTTAAAGAAGAATACCCTGAGCTTGCTCAAAAGCTCACAGTTATGCTTCCCGACGAGAAGATTCGCAGAGTCGGTCAGAGCGTTGCAGCAGCAAGCTTGCCGGCTATAAAATAAGCTTTATTACATAGGAGGAAATGAAAATGTTGTTTTCAAATGTAAAGTACTTCGGCAGTGATTTTAAATTTCATATCGGTGATGTTCTTGTCGAGGACGGCGAGATAATATCCGTAACACAAACAGATGGTGACGGTAAGGGCGGTTATCTCCTTCCCGGTCTTATAGATATCCACTTCCACGGCAATTCGGGTGCGGATTTCTCCGACGGCGATTATGAAGGACTTAAGACGATTGCAAAATACCATGCAGAGCACGGCGTTACTTCATTCTCGCCTGCATCAATGACGCTTCCCGAAGCAGTCCTTGAAAAGGCATACAAAACGGCTGTTCAGCTTCGTGACGAAGCTCCCAAAGGTCTTTCCAAGATAGTCGGTATTACAATGGAAGGTCCGTTCTTCAACGAAAAGAAAAAGGGTGCACAGGCGGCAGAACATCTTCGCCTTCCCGATAAAGAGATGTTTGCACGCTTAAACAAAGCGGCAGACGGAATGATAAGAATTGCTTGCATAGCTCCCGAGCTTGAGGGTGCGGTTGATTTCATACAGGAAGTTTCAAAGGTTGCGGTTTGCTCCGAAGCACATACCGATGCAAACTATGATGAGGCAGCAGCAGGCTTTGAAGCAGGTGCTCGCCATGTTACACACCTTTACAACGCAATGCCCGCACTCGGTCACCGTACACCCGGCGTTATCGGTGCAGCAGCAGAGCGTGACGATGTAACGGCAGAGCTTATCTGCGACGGTGTTCATATTCACAGGAGTGCAGTTCGTGCCGCATTTAAAATGTTCGGCGAAAAGCGTATCTGCCTTATAAGTGATTCGCTCTCTGCTTGCGGTATGGCTGACGGTATGTATCAGCTTGGCGGTCAGGACGTAATCGTTAAGGGCAACCGTGCAACTTTGAAAGACGGTACTTTGGCAGGCAGTGCAACTCCGCTCTTTGATTGCATGAAGACGGCTATAAGCTTCGGTATTCCCATGGAGGATGCTGTACGCTGTGCTTCCTATAACCCTGCAACAGTCATGGGCATCGCAGACAAGGTAGGTACAGTCGCCGCCGAAAAGTGTGCAGACCTCATCTTGACAGACGATGAGCTCAACATCAAGGAAGTTTACATCAACGGCGAAAAGGTTGGTTGATTTTCCGTGGGACTCTGCCCCACACCCCGCTGACTTTTTGTAAAAAGTCAGCAAAAACAGATGAAGGATAAATAAACTAAAATCCTCCGTTACGATAAGGTGACGGAGGATTTCCAAAATGAACATGCTGTATATCTAATATTTGGGAGACGGACTTATTATAATGGCTGTTTGAACTATGTAAATACATGGTATGTTTCTTTTTTGCAAATTAGCACAGGAGTTTTTATTTATAATGGTATAAAAGCGTATTGACATACAAAGAAGCAGGTATTATTGTAAACTTGGTGGTGTATATCAGGAGGTAAAACATGAATATAAAGAAGAATATTTCGATAGCATTGGTTATTATGCTGGTTTTCAGCCTTGTATTCCCTTGCCTTGTTTTTGCAAATGCAGAAGGCGAGTTTGCAGGCGGTGACGGAACAGCAGAGAAACCCTATCTTATATCTACAAAAGAACATTTAAATAATGTTCGCAACTATTATCGCGGTTCAACATTCAAGCTTTTAAACGATATCGTTTTCTATGAAGAGGATTTTCAAGAAGGCGGTGCTTTTTACAATGACGGTAGGGGCTTTTTGCCCATAGGTGCAGGAGAAGATGTCAGGTTTGAAGGAACTTTGTTGGGAGACGGTCATTCCATAATCGGATTAAGGCAGACGATAGAAGATAACGGCTCAAGGGCAGGTCTTTTCGGAAGAACCGATAATATTGTCATAAAGGATCTTACAATTAAGGATTCCTATTTTGAAGTTAAAACCTTTAAGGGCGGTTTCGTAGCAATAGGTGCATTTGTTGGACAGATACAGGGTGATTGCGAAATTGTAAACTGCAGAAATGAAAGCTCTATCAATGTAGTAAAGACAATGATGGCATCGGACGGGCTTTATGTCGGCGGTATTGTAGGTGATGGCGATGTTGAGAGCAATGTGGTAAATCTCAGAAAATTAGAAATAAAAGATTGCTCCAATACAGGTAATATTACCGTTGAACAATTAAATTACGGAATGAAATCAAATATAGGCGGTATTTTGGGCGGAACAAATATTGACAAGGCTGTTGTGGAAAACTGTCATAACAGCGGTGATATAAGTGTTTCCAAAGTAAGCCTTACTGCAATAGGCGGTGTAGCCGGTACTGCAAAAACTATAAAAAGATGCAGCAATACAGGTGGTATTAAAGTTGAAAAAATGGATCCCGAGCCGTTTAGTGTGGGTTTAAGCGGAGAGCCCTACGTCGGCGGTCTTTCAGGCCACGCTGACAGAGTAGAGGAGTGTTTCAACACGGGCAATGTCAACGTCTCTGTGGACGGAGGATTGGCAAGATTGAACATCGGCGGTTTGGTCGGCAAGTTGGAAGACAACATGAAAAACTCGTTCAATGCAGGTAAAGTAACTGCGGAGTGTAACGAAACATATACGGGCGGACTTGTTGGAAGAGATGCCACAAGCGAGAACATAACAAACTCCTATAATGTAGGTCAAGTTATTGTAACAACACCGGAGGGCAGCTTTAGAGCAGTAGGCTCTTTGTTGGGCTATTCATACGCTGAGGATAATACAGGTTGCTATTTCTTATCCGGTACTTGTGAAAGTGCAAAAGGATATGGCGGCAGTGCAGAATATGATGCTGAAGTCTCAAAAACAAAAGAAGAAATGACTAAGCAGGAAACATTCAAAGAATATGACTTTGAAACTGTCTGGACAATGGAAGGAAGCACGGAGTATTCATATCCTGAACTTAAAGAAGTTAAAATGCCGGGAGAATATGCACCCCAAACTCCCGAAAAAACTCCTTTGCCCACAGAAAAGCCCACACCAATACCCGATCCCACACCTGTTTTAGACATTCCGTTTGCAGGCGGAGACGGTACACAGGCAAATCCGTACAAAATATCAACAACAGCTCAGCTTAATAATGTAAGAAACCATCTTGATGCTCATTTTATGCTTGTAAATGATATCGTGTTTACAGAAGCTGATTTTGAAGAGGGCGGCGAGTTTTACAATTACGGTCAGGGCTTTATGCCCATAGGCCATTGGACGGAAGATTATGATTGGGAAAATGATCCTGTATTCACCGGCACCTTTAACGGTAACGGCTTTGCAATATCGGGTTTGTATCAAAAATCAAGCTCTGCTTCGGTAAGTTTGTTTGGTCGCGTACGTGATGCAAAAATATACGACCTTACTATAAAAGACAGTACCTTTATTGCGGAAAGTAACGGTTCCTGCAAAGCAGCAGCACTGGTTGCATGGGGCTGGTGTGTAAGCGTTACAAATTGCTGCATAGAGAGCGATGTTACGGTAAAGGCAATAGGCGGTGCAGATGCCACGGAAAGTGCAACGGCAGGCGGAATATTCGGTTATATATACGAAGAAGGCAGTGTGTCGCTATCTGTAAATAAAGCATCTGTAACCGCAGAACGTGCGGGAACAGTTTACGCAGGCGGACTCGTAGCAAACGGTGCGGGTAGTGTGTCCGTATCAAACAGCTTTAACGAGGGGACAATACTTGCAAAATCCGATTTAGGTAAAGGCGATAAGGTTTATGCCGGTGGTATAATGGCGAAATTTATGCGTTCCGACGGTATGTTTGTATCGAATTGTTATAATGTCGGTACAGTAAAAGCAGAGGGTGCAAGTGATGATTCAACTTTGACAATAGGCGGTATCGTGGGCTGTGTAGACGGTGAGAGTGCTCCCTATTTTACAAATTGCTATAACGCAGGTCCTTTGCAATACGGAAATTATGAAGTGTTGAATATTGATCCGATAATAGGGCTTGAAGATTTTAAGATTCGTTATATGTACGGTGAGCCCATACTTACTTCATATACAAATTGCTATTATCTTAATAACAGTACCGATGTTGAAATATCACAACGGGAAGGAGTGAACGCACTTTCAAGTGAAGAACTCAAAAATCAAGAAAGCTTTGAAAATTGGGACTTTGAAGAAGTTTGGAAAATTGACGGAGAATATCCGACTCTTGAAATTTTAGATGTTATTACTAAGATGGGTGATGTAACACTTGACGGAAAGTTAAATTCAAGAGATTTGGCAATAATGCAGAAAATGCTCTTATCGTCTGATGAACCGGGAGTAGGTTTTCAGTATAAATCAACACTTGCACAAAGAATCTTGAGAAATATAAACCGTGATAATGACTTTAACTCACGTGATATTGCTATGATGCAAAAATTGTTTTTGGTAGGCTGACTGATAAGGGGATGGATTAAACCGTCCCCTGTTTTATGCTTTTAATTGTTTTCCGTCACTTTTACAATGGAGGGCGAAATAAAACGTATCTCCTAAATCAAACGCACGTAGTCTTTAAACACGTAGCCGTAGTCGTCGCCCTGTTTCACGAGGCACCAATCGCCCTGAATGAGATATACGGTAAGCTTGTCGCCTGCCGCAAGCTTGCGTATTATATCGGCATTGGTGCTTGGTGCGTGCCGCATATTTACGGCGGCAGTGGTTGAGGTGGCAATGAGCGTCAATGTGCTTGGCACTTCGTTGATACCCGTGCTGCCGTTGGATTTTACGGTTATATATTCACCGCTTACAAAGCCCGTACGGTTGTTTACGAGTATATAGTACCAGCTTCCGCTCTTGCCGATTATGTTTACACTTGTGTTTGCAGGCAGCTTTTCAATTACAACGCTGTTTTGCGTGTCGGGCTTTGTGCGGAAGTTTACTTCTGACTTAGTTACACCCTTTGCAAACTCAAATTTTGTGCCCGACATATCGGGAGTAGGTGATACGGTGGGTGATGTTGATGCCGTGGGTGAATTTGTGACTGTCGGGAAGAAAGTCACATATGAAGTGCTTATATAGCCCAATATATCGAGGGATGGTACATATGCATAATAGAAATTACCAACCTTACTGTATATGGTAAGCTTTGTACCCGAATCAAGCTGTGCTATTGCAGTATATGATACCGAAGGCCCTGTGCGGAAATTGACTGCATCACCGCTTACTGCACCCCAACCTATCGGATCGGCGGTCTCGGTGGGTGATGTGCTTGGCTTGACGGTTGGCGTAACGGTCGGCTTAACCGTGGGGGAAGTTGTTGGAGTTACCGTAGGCGTAGCAGTGGGTTTTATCGTTGCGGTAGGAGTAGGGGAATTCGTTCCGTAATCAAGATACGACTCGGAAACGTAGCCTGCCATGTTTTTGTATACTCCGAATGCCCAACCGTTTTCACTTGAATAAACTTTTACCGTTGAACCTTTTTTTACTACGGCAAGTATATCGTACTTTGTGGACGGACCGTTTCTGAAATTAACATCTCCCGTAGCTTCGGCAATGATAAACTTAGGTGCTGATGCAGGTGTGGGAGCTTGAATATTGGATATAGGAGCTGTTTTAACAGCATCAAGTGAAGCGGCAGGATAATAAAAAGCAAGTATATCCTTATAAGAATGCCCCGAAAGTGCACGTTGCTGTGCTCCACGCATACTCAATCCCGCACCGTCGCCCTGCCTTGAGTGATAGAGTGTGCAGACAGAATCTTTTGTTTCGCCCCGGAATGCACTTAAATGACGGTTGATAAAACCGAAAGCATATGAAAATGGAATATCAAGATGCACGTTGTCATGTACCTTACCGTCACTGCTTAAAAGTTTGAGTGTAAAGAGGCAGCGAGTCATATCACGCTGTGCATTTTCTTGTGCAGGGGAATGCGGCGTTACGGAGTAGATTGCTTGTATTTCGCTTATCGTACAGTCAAGCTGTGCGGAAGCTTTTTTAATAAGCATATCTAAAAGCGTATCCGGTATTATCGGATTTTCGCCAATAGTAAAAGATATCTTTTCCGTGCGGCTGTTGGGGTTAGCACTGTCGTACTTGTCTATAAGTACAGCATATGCTTCGCTTTGAGTGGCAGAAAGTGTTGTTTCGCCGCCGTTGCTTATGCAATAATCGCTGTTTAGTATGTTTGAATCAATATAAAGAGCCTGATTGATAGTTGAATCAACAGCGTTAATTATATTCCTTGAGTTTTTGTTGAAGCCGTTATACTTAAGACCGTCAGCCCTGTCGGAAATACTGAAAACGCCGTCTTTTTGCACAAAAGAAGCTATTGCACGGCACTTTGAAGCTATCGCCTGAGCTTTTAATGCCTCAATAGGGAAAGAATCGGGCATTATTGAGCTTACTATGCAGTAGAGGTACTGAGATATATGTATACGGTTTACGGCATTGAAGGAAGAATCTGAAGCGGTGAGCAAAAGATGCCCCAAAAGCAGTTTGTTATTAAGCATAATACCGCCAAAGTCCACGGACATATCCTTACGCATTATGGATATGCTTTTTCCGTAATAAAGCAAGCCTGCCTCGGAATGGGTAACGGTGAGCATCGAATCTGCATTACGTGTTATTATTAGTGAGCCGTTCTGAAAAAAACATGAGTTTTCGGCAATGAAATATTCACCCTCAATATCAAGCGTTAAAATAGTTGAATCATCAAGCGTGAGAATGACATCGACTGTATCAAAATCCGCACTTGCGGCAGATGAAGCAACAGTTGATGTTAAAACAGAAAAGAGCATTATAAATACAAGGAAAAATATAGCTGTTTTTCGCATAAAAACACCCCCTCACCATGACAATATCACAAGTGAGGGGGCAAGCGGCAAAAAAATGCCGTATCTTAACCGATTGTTTACTTTATTGTCGCATCTTAACCGATTTTTAAGACTCCATCTGCTTACCCATAAAGTTCGCCGCTGTTTCGCACGCTTTAAGCTCGGTAGTGTTCATAGTAGCACCCGTTTCACGGCTTAAAAGTATTACCGCACCTATCGCATCACCTGCGGCAACTATGGGCACTATAACCTCTGCACTGTAAGCAGGCGATTCTTCGCCGGAAATAACAGAGAAAAGCTTATCGTCATTGCTCGCGGAGCGAACTATTCGTTCACGGCTTGCCATTATCTGCTCAATATCTTCATGCAAACTCTTGTCCATAAATTCACGCTTACCGCTGCCCGACACTGCAATCACGTTATCCTTGTCGCAAATAAGTGCCGTGTGCCCAAGTGCCTGATGCAGTGATTCGGCGTATTCTGTTGCAAAATCACCAAGCTCACCGATGGGTGAATACTTTTTAAGTATTACCTCTCCCTCCCGATCCGTGAATATTTCCAACGGGTCACCCTCGCGAATTCTAAGCGTGCGGCGGATTTCTTTGGGTATTACCACACGTCCCAGCTCGTCTATGCGTCTTACTATTCCTGTTGCTTTCATTTTAATTTTAACACTCCTTGATATTTGTTTTTGTATCTGTGTTAGTGTTTGCAAGCAATGGTAATTTATACGGAAAAAATAATAAAAATGTTTGAAAAAAAGAATTAAGCATAGTGTTTTATTGAAATATGCTTAATTCTTTTGTTTACAGTAAAAACAAAAAGCAAGGTGTAAATCACCTCGCTTTTATATAATGTACGGTTACTTCGTTTTATAGAAATATTTCAGCACGGTTTGCTGAAGTGCGTTTTCGTCGTCGGGATTGACGGTGACGGTTTCACTATGCGTATAGCCGGACATATTGTCCGCCAATTTGCTCAGGACCTTTAAGGAGCAGTCGGTTGCGATAAATTCTATATTGCCAAAGAGTATTTCGCTTACCGAAAGGTTAATGAGATTGCTGACGTCAAGGTCGAGAGTCTTAGAATTAACTGCGGCATAATGGTCGATATAAATATTGTTGAGTGCTTCCGATATTGCCGCACGGCTTTGTGTGCATATATCTTTTGCCATATTTGTGTTTATAAGTGTGAGAGACGGCATTTTGGCTATTGCTTCGGTGTTAAGACGAAGTATACTGTAGCTTGAAGCTGTATTGTCTGCAACCAAAAGTGCCGCTTCGCCTGTTTTGTTTTCACTGTCGTCTACATTCAGACCTAAAAGCATGAGCACGGTTATGTCGCGGCGAGGGTAATAGTCTACACCGTCAACGGTTATTGCTTTTGCGTTAAAAGCACGATCCTCGTCTTGTGTGTGTGCCAAAAGGTCGGACTCGAAATACTTGAGTCCCAAGAATATTATTATGGGAATCAAGATTATTGCCGCAATGAGAAGAACATCCTTGCGAAGAATGGCATTTTTTATACGCCTACGGTTGTGCCTGCGTTTTTTTGAGCGAGATTTCTTATCCATTGAATATCTCCGTTTTTGCTTTGAATAAATTTTGTTGGGTTTTTTCTACTTTGTCGAGTGCCTCTTTGCCAAGTTTGTCTGTTATTATCTGCACAGCCGTACCCAAGTTCGGGGAGCGGTCTTTTAAATTATGACAATCGGAGCCTAAAAGACGTATTATGCCGTCATTTAACAGGGAAAAGGCAAGCTTGCGAGTGAAGCGAGATATGAAAAAGCTTGCATTTGCCTGTATTATCACATTAAAATTCAAAAGTGATTCAATTACCGAAGATGCGTTGAATATGCTTATATATCTGTCAATATGAGCAATTATCGGAGTTATGCTAAAGTTGGAGTATATTTCTTCGAGCTCTCTTAACATTGAATTGCTCCACGGTAATGGCGGCATTTCTATAAGTATGCCGGAGGTTCCTTCGATTGCCATTTGCTCAATGACGGTTGAGCTTGAAATACCGGAGAAATAGTATACCTCAGCACCCAAGATGATATCAGGCAGGTCCTTGAAATCTGCCGTTGCTTGTTGCAGTTTTTGAAAAGCCGCATTTCGCCTTTTCAAAAACTTTTCGGGAGAGTCATGCTGTGCATAGAAATGGGGCGTTGCTATCACACGGGAAACTCCTTGTGCAGCTTCCATTTTTAGCATCGCGAGCGATTCTTCGATATTTTTGCTTCCGTCATCGGTTTCAGGAAGTATGTGAGTGTGAAAATCAATCATAAATGTTTATCGATTGCGTTTTGATGCGTTTTCATATGCATGACGCTTACTGCTTCTTCTGTAGCTGTCTTCATAATAACGCTTATAATACTTTTTGCCGTATTTTCCGCTTGTTTCGGAAATGCAGTTGTATATAACGCCAAGTATTCTGGAATCGACAAACTCAAACTGACGCATGGTTGCGGCAAGGTCAGTGCGTGTGCAATAATTCTGGCGGACGACCAAGAGTATACCGTCAGTTGACTTTGCTACCGCAAGCGAGTCACTGACTTCGCCTACGGGCGGCAGGTCGAGTATGATATAGTCGTAGAAATCACGGAGATATTCAAGAAGCTTTTCCATACGCTTAGAACTTAAAAGCTCTATGGGGTTAGGAGGATTCTGACCTGATGCAATTACATGGAAAGCGTTTTCTTCTTTGTCCATGCCGCAAAACTGTATAAGCTTGTCCTGCGAATTCAGACCTGAAAGATAGCCTGAAAGTCCGGGGCTTTTTACAATGGGCAATTTATCGGGAATGGAGGGGCGACGCATATCGCAGTCGATAAGAAGCACCTTTTTTCCAAGCTGTGAAAGTGTATATGCCAAGTTAACAGATGACAAGCTTTTGCCTTCGCCGACCAGCGAGCTTGAAATACCGATTACTCGGCAGTTGTTATCGTCTGCAAATGAATATTGAAGTTTTGTTCTCAAAAGCTTATACGCTTCACTTGCCGCAAAGCTTATCTCGGAGCCTATTGTGGCAGTATTTGAATTGGCTGATGAAGTGCCGGTTTTCTTTGAAGAACGCTTATTGCCGTAGCCGTAGTAGTATCCGCCCTTGCTGGGTGCATTCATGTCGGGAACGGATGCAAGCACGGGATGATTGCATACTTGAAGTATATCATCTTCTGCACGGATAGTGGTATCAAACAAAACTCTCAAGATTATTATAAGTACGGAAAGAATGAAGCCCACCGCAAAACCGAGCATTGTGTTGTTTACATAACTCGGTGAACTCGGAGCACCGGGAACAACCGCACTGTCAACAACCTGAGCCGATGTGCCTTCAACTATGCTTGCAATTCTGCTCGGAAGTATGTATGCAACGGCATTTGCAATACGCTCTGCTTCGTGCGGGTCTGCACAGGTTACCGTTACACGGAATACTTCCGTATCATTTACAGAGCCTGCTTGGAGCATGGCTTTTACTTCGGAATATGAGTGGTTGACACCTGCATATTCTATAACTTCACTAAGCGTTTCCCTTGTGTTCAATATAACGATATAAGTGTCAACAAGGTTTTTTGATGCTGTGATATCAGCCGATGAGATACTCAAAGAAGTATCTCCGACCGACAGCGAGCTGTTGTTGACATAGAACATAGCTGAGGACTGATATTCGGGAGTTACAAAAAAGAATGTATAAGTAAATGCAAGCACTGCACCCAAAACAGCAACAAGTACAACCATCCATGACCTGCGTACTATTGCATCCCACACGCGTTTAAGGTCTATTTCAACGACTTCATTATTTTTGTTATTTATCTGTTCGTTCATAATGTATCCTCCAAAGCATTGTTGTATTATAGCATTTTTTTTATTTAACTTCTACCGGTCAGTGCTTGACTTTTTGCTTCAGCTTACCGATGACTGAAAGTAAAAATTCGTTCTTTAAAATCAGGTTCAGAATAATGTAAACACTGCCGCCGAGCACAATTGCCAAAACTGCCGTCAAGAGTGAGTTAAGTTTCAGTGAACACACTAAAAGTATACATACCGCCATTATGGCTGTTGTAAAAACCGACTGAAGCAATGCCTTTATGTCAAGCTCATAATTTACAAGCTTTTTGAGCTTAATGAATTGCTGGAGATTCAGCACAAGCTCACTTGCAACGGAGGCTATTGCCGCACCGTTACGGCCTATTTTCGGTATGAGCAGAGCATTTAATATTATGTTGAGGACGGCTGCCGCTATGTAGGCAGGCACACGCCCCTTTTCGTTGCCGGTGGATATTGCCATTTGATAACACAGCAAATCCCCGAAGCTTTTAATTACTATCAACGCACAAAGTATGCGAATGGTTGTGACGGCTTGGGCAAATGCGTCACCGTATACTAATGATATTGCTTGCGGAGCAAGAAGGTAAAGACCTACCGACATGGGTATACAGATAAAACTCAGTATTCTTGTTCCCAATTTTACGAGTGAGAAAAACTCGGTTTTTTCGCTATTGTAATAATAGCTTAAACGGGGCAGAAAAACTGCCGATATGGATGCACATATGCCCGTTATTATTGCTATTATGTGGTTTGCGTTAGTGTAAAGCCCTGTTTCCGTGTCGGTCGTTATGGAGCCGAGCATGGTTATGTCGAGCTTACTGTATATTCCCGAAAGCAATATTGTTATTGCCAATATAAATATTGGCTGCATATGCTTGGCTATTTTGAATTCGCTAAAATCAAGTTTTACATATTTTCTTACATGAAATATGTTGAATATGTAGTTTCCGCAGGCGGCAACGCTTGAAATGAGGGCATATATTATGTAATCCTCGGCGGAATGTACAAACAGGAATATTGCAAAAATCGAAAGCAATTTTATAATTATGCTTCGGCAGACTATGTAGGAGTATTCTTCTTTTCCTCTGTAAAACCAGTCGATATTTACAAAGTTCAAAATAAGCTGTAATGAACAGCATAAAAACAGGGGAGTTTCAGCCTTTAAACCTTCGTTTGCAAAAAGTAAAATCATGAATGCAACAGAGGATATAAGTGTTGATGCAAAATTTATAACTAAAAGCTGCGTAAATGTTCGGTTTGTTTGCTGTGCATCGTTTTTTGCCTTTGCAATCTCCCTTACGCCATACGTTGGAAGACCTAAAGAAGCAAATATTATAAAGTATGAAACTATATTTTGAGCATACGAAACCTGTCCTACTCCCGCAGGCAAAAGTATGCGTGCAACATACATTGATGTTATGAGCGGAAAGAGCAGGTTTAATATGTTATAAACGATATTAAATGCAGAGTTTTTTGCAAGTGACATTAAAAATTATTGTCCTTTATTCTTCGGCAAGCAATTCTTTGCACAAAAGCTTTAATCGCTCAACCGATTTTTTAGTTGTATATTCATCAAACGGTGTGTTTGAGAGTATCCGTTCATTGTTGGGATGGGAAAGCAGATATTCAAGCTTTTCCGTTATCTCATCCTCGTTTGAGGTATCAAATATGATATCGTTGTCTTCAAGCGGCAATATATCAACTACGCCTGCCGCATTTGATACAAGTATATCACAGCCGAAATTCAAGGCTTCCAAAACAGCAAGGCTGAATGTTTCAAACAGTGAATTCAGAATAAAAATTTGAGTACATTTGAGTCTTTCTTTAAATTCTTCATTGGGCACAACATTCATGTATTTCGTGTTTTTGCTGTCTGTTTGCGGTGTTTCGTTGTGAATCCGCCCGTAGATTTCAAATCTTACTTTTGAACCGAGACGATCTACGGCACGAATAACGGGTTCGTTGTTTTTGATTTTCCTGTCGCCGCCCACGGCTATTATTAAGCCGCTTTCTTTTGTATATTTACGGGCGGATGAAGTTTCAACTCTGTCAAATCCGTTAAAAAGATGTTTTGTTTTGTGAGCATATTGAGGAAACTCACTTTTAATAAAATCACGGAATTTTTTTGATACGGGAAGAAGCAAGTCGGAAAGGGCAAGCAATTCTTTTTCGGCTTGTATTGCGTCATCGGCATTTTTCAATGCATTAAGCTTAACTTCCATTGAGCTTAAACCGTGCATTATGTATACAACTTTCTTATTAAGCTTTTTTGCAAGCTTTAAAGAAAGAAGCCCCATTTTGGATATTCCCGATACTATTATCGCATCTGCAAACAAAAGTTTTATAAAGTTTTCAATGTAGCAAAGATACTTGTTTGCGGCTTTTGCGTATAAAAAGGTCTTGTCGAAGTTTTCAACCATTGTGCGGTTGACATTTTCGGGACCTGAATTCCGTTTGCGGTTTCCCACAAATAAAAGCTTCATTTTCACAAATCCTTTGCTTGTATTCGTTCGTATATCCCCCGACTCGGATTTATCCGAGCCGGGGGAGGTGGGTATAACCGTAATTTACGGTTTACCTCATTTTTTAGTCGATAAGCTTACCGTCAGCATCAAATGTGTATGTGCCATAGGGACGGAGGCCGTTGTGCTTGCTTACTGTGTAAGTGCCTACAGCAGGACGGTAGTTACTTCTGATGTAGTAAATATCACCATCGATTTCGATAAGACCTGCATATGTGCGAACACCGTTTACATAGTAGCGAACGATACCGTCGGCAGATTCTGCAAGACCTCTTAAGAGCTTACCGTCTTTGCCGAATTCGTATACAGCGGCAGGCAATACACCGTTTGTCTTGCTTGCGGAATATGAACCTGTTGCCATTCTGCCGTTGCTTCTGATGTAGTAAATATCGCCGTCGATTTCGATAAGACCTGCATAAGTGCGAACACCGTCTACATAGTAGTATGTGTATCCGTCAGCTTCTTCAACAAGACCGTTCTTTACGGGAGCTTGAGTTGCAGGAGCTTCGGTTACAACGGGAGCTTCTGTTACAACAGGGG
>JAZNWT010000095.1:0-3307 GCA_045593465.1 Clostridia bacterium | reverse complement strand
CACAGGGCACGGGCGACACTTTCGATCCTTTCACCGAATCCTATTTGCAGATCGACTATTACGGAGCAGATACATACATGATGCAGCCCGACAGTTCATGGTACGATGAAGTTGAAGAAATCGCAGCTTTTGAGCTTGACAACTATACATGGAACGGTTTCAAGGCAAAGAGCATGGGTACTGCCATAGCAGTATTTTGGGCAGAAGACGGTGATGAACAGGTTCAGGTAATGGTATGGCCCGAAACAGGCAAGAAGATAGACCTTGAAGGTGCAGAATTCAAGTCAATTCTCGGCAGCATCGCTCCCGTAGCAGCTGATGCAGAAGCAACAGCAGAAGCAGCTCAATAATTAAACGGTAATATAAATACGAGATAAGTCGGTGGTTGTGTATGGGACTTTTCGGAAAACTCTTTGATAAAAAAGTATGCAGTGTTTGTTCGGGTGAGATAGGCTTGCTCGGAAATCGCAAATTGGAGGACGGCAATTTGTGCAAAAATTGTGCAAAAAAGCTTTCTTATTGGTTTGATGACCGCAGACACAGCACGGTTGATGAGATAAAAGCACAGCTTGTATACCGTGAAGAAAATCAGAAAAAGGTTGATGCTTTTAACATTACCCGTTCATTCGGACGAGATACGCAAATTGTTCTTGATGAAGATAAACAGCAGTTAGCCGTGGTAAGAACAAATAATATGCGTTCTGAAAATCCGGATGTTTTGGATTTTTCGCAGATAACAGGCTGTGACCTTGATATCAGCGAAGACAGAAGCGAGGAAATGCGTACTCTTGATGACGGAAAAGAAGTCAGCTACAATCCGCCAAGATACACATGGGAATATGATTTCACCATTAAAGTCCGAGTAAATCATCCTTATTTCAATGACATGGAATTTAATTTAAATTCTTCTTCCGTAACGGTTAACTCTGAAGACATTGCTTCACGAGGTGTTTTGTTAAGGCAGTGTGATCCTAAGAATCATCCCGATTATATCGAATATGCACAAATGGGGCAGGAAATAAAAACAGTTCTTAACGGACTTCTTCAGCAGACAAGAGAACGTGCCGCTGAAGCAAACAAACCCAAAACGGCTGTAATTTGCCCCTGCTGCAGAGCCACTACAATGGCAGATGCAAACGGATGTTGTGAATATTGCGGCAGTCCTGTTCAGGGCTAATAACAAAGCATTTAAATACCGCATTGCAAAGCAAGCAGTGCGGTATTTTTTTGCCTAAAAACATGGTTGACACACGCTGTCTAATGGAGTAGAATGTAAAAAAAACGAAGTCTACTGCGTTAGACAAAAGGAGGCGTTTATGGATATTCCCAAAATTCATGAAAGCGAATATCGCTTTTGCTTAATCATGTGGGAGCATGAACCCGTCACTGCGGTAAATCTTGCAAAACTCTGTCAAGAGCAGTTGGGGTGGAAAAGAACTACTACATACACGGTAATTAAGCGTCTTTCGGAGCGTGGCGTTCTTAAAAACGATAACGGCACTGTTATTTCTTTGGTTTCAAAGGACACTGCACAGGAATATGAAATAAATGAGCTTGTCGAAAAGAAGTTTGAAGGCTCGCTGCCTGCGTTTGTTGCCGCATTTACAAAGCACAGAAGCATGAGCAAGCATGAAATAGATGAAGTGCAGAAGATGATAGACGAATACAGAAAGGGGATATAATAAATGTCCGAGCTGTTTTTGAACATTGTAAACATGAGCATATCCGCAACATATATTGCACTTGCGGTAATGGTCATGCGTTTGCTTTTAAAGAAAGCACCGAAAAAAATAAGTTTGATACTTTGGGGAATCGTTGGAATAAGACTGATAATGCCGTTTACGGTTGAAAGCATATTCAGTCTTATGCCGAGTGCACAGACATTAAGTTCCGATATAATCTATGCACAGGAGCCTGTAATTTACAGCGGTATTCCTGCACTGAACCATGCAGTAAATCCCATAATAAGCGAAAGCTTTAAACCAAATGTGGGCGACAGTGCAAATCCGCTGCAAATATTAACGGCTGTATTTGCGTTTATTTGGGTGTTGGGAATGGCAGGTATGTTTATATATACCCTCGTAAGCTGTATATGCTTAAAAAGGCGTGTAAACACTGCAATTTTACTCGAAAATAATATTTACAAAAGCGAAAGAGTCGATTCTCCGTTTGTGTTCGGTTTTTTCAAGCCGAAAATATATTTGCCATGCAATATCACAGCAGACGGTCAAAACCATGTTGTATCCCACGAAAAGTCACACATAAAAAGCTTTGACCACATAATAAAACCTATTGGATTTATCATACTTGCATTGCATTGGTTTAATCCTGTAATCTGGATATCCTACATTCTTTTCTGCAAGGATATAGAGCTTGCGTGCGATGAAAGAGTAATAAAAAATCTGGATAAAGACGAAAGAGCAAACTATTCCCAAGCGTTGCTTTGCTTTGCGGTTTCGCATAGGTCGGTAAAAGCTTGTCCGTTGGCATTCGGAGAAGTGAGCGTAAAAAACAGAGTCAAGAGCGTGATTGGTTACAAAAAACCGGCACTGTGGATAATTCTTCTCTCTGTAATTGTGATAATTGTTTCAGCAGTATGCTTTTTGACGAATCCAAAGGGTATGAGGCTTATTGACATAAATGATTTCGGCGTGCATTTAACCATGTTCGATAATGTAAGCGAGATTATAATAAGTGACGGATTTTACTCCTACAGCGGCGAAACAACTGCTGTAATAGATAGGCTTATGCAGGTGGAAATATCAAAGAATCCTGTTTCACAAAGCAGAAACGAGGGCAGGGCAGGTGATAAGCAAATAATCGTCAATACAATCGGTGGAGGATACACGGTAATAAGCTTTGACTCTGCTTTGAGCGAGGTTTGGCTAAACGACGGTGTAAAGCCCACATTCAGCTATAAGGTTTTAAATCCCGATACAATAAAAGATATATTCGATAAAAGGCTTACGCTTGATGATGTAATAGAGCTTTCAAAGAAAAAAGATGAGCTGTCATGGACGGATTTTAACGGATATTATCATATAGTAACGGGCAGCGGATTATATATTGAACAATATCCTATAGACGATATGTTTTATGTTTCAATAGGCGGCAGCGGAAATACGGATGAAAAGCCTATGTATATATATCTTACGGCATCGGACGGTTTTGAAACCATGATAGACATACGAAACGAAGATGTTCAAAAATACATAGACGAGCACAAGGATAACATTGTCGTAAAGCGAGTACCGTTTGCTTTCCAAAGCTGTGCCGTTGGATATTCCGATGAAGCGTTTGCTAAACT
>JAZNWT010000094.1:0-2982 GCA_045593465.1 Clostridia bacterium | reverse complement strand
AATCTTTCAAATTCTGTTGCTATAGTATTATATGAGGCATTAAGACAAAACGGGTTTGAAGGTTTAATATAAAACCCGGAAATTACAACTTAATATAAATTTAAACAGGAGTGGAAGAATGAAGAATTTAAAAATGCAGCTTTCAAAATTAAGATGGCAGAACTTCTTGATATTGCTGATTGCCGGATTTATAAATGCATTCGGTGTTACTGTGTTTCTTGCTCCTGTACATTTATATGACAGCGGAATTTCGGGAACATCAATGCTTTTGTCACAGATTACGCCGGAATATTTATCGCTGTCATTTTTTCTTACCGTATTGAATGTACCTTTGTTTATATTCGGATTAAAAAAGCAAGGTGCGGTTTTCACGGTCTATTCGGTGTTTACCGTTATAGTTTATTCATTGGGAGCATGGCTTATTACGGACGTATTGCCCATAGACGTAAGCATGGCATCACCGCTTGCTGGAAATGATTTGTTGCTATGTGCGTTGTTTGGCGGCCTTATATCGGGTGTCGGAAGCGGTCTTACAATAAGATACGGCGGAGCTATTGACGGAATAGAAGTAATGGCTGTAATATTCTCCAAAAGGCTTAATATCACTGTCGGCACATTTGTAATGGTTTACAATGCGTTGCTTTACATTGTTGCAGGTATTGTTCTCAAAAGCTGGATATTGCCGCTGTATTCCATTGTCACTTACGGTGCAGGTCTGAAAACCATCGACTTTATCGTAGAGGGCTTGGATCGTTCAAAGGGCGTGCTTATTGTAACCGAGAAAAGCGACGAGGTCGGTAAAGCACTTATGGATGCATTCGAGTGCGGAACTACAAAAATTGCTGCACAGGGCGGTTATTCAAATATGGAAAAAACAATAATATATTTTGTTGTAAACAGATTCCAAATATCAAAAATGAGAGCAATTGTTCATGCCATAGATCCACATGCGTATCTTACAATCATGGAGGTTGCGGATGTGTTTAAAACCGAACATGAACATGTGTGAGTATACATCATGAAGAAAAAGACTTTTGAAAAGCAAATTCAAAAGTCTTTTATAATTCAAAGAGATGCCGACAATTCGGATGAAAATTCTATGTATGCGTCTGCCATTAAAAGCTGGCTGTACTTCATTGCGGCGGCAAAGGTACTGCGGTTATCATAATCTGAAGAGCTTAGTGCCGATAATTGAGAGCAGTATTCATCATAACAATTCATCATTCCGTCAAGCTGTGACGGAATATCTTCGCTTTTTGAGATTATATCCATATCGCTCTTAAATGCTTCCAATATTTTATTGCATTCAATTTGACCTTCGCTTATGCTTTGGGCGTTGGAATCGAAAGCGAGTATTGCATTTGACAGCGAATTTTGTGCTGCTTTAAATGCGGCAAAGGCGTTAATAAGAGAATCGGCATTTTCTTTATCGGTGCTTATTTTAAAAGCCGATGATTCACATGAGAGAGTGAATAATGCACAGTCCGTACCGTCGCTCATTAAGCGTTCTTTCACTTTGCGTGCATCGTCTGCTGCTTCATAACCTGCCGATAGAACTCGGAATTTATCATCGTCGGTTAAAATGTAACCTGCCGCACCTTGAGCCTTTAATATATCCGCCTGTGCACAAGCGTTATCGTGAGAAGCATATATGCCCATCTGTAATGTGTACAATGTGATTCCCGGAAGTGTTACATCTTTTGTTACAGAATCCTTATCGGTCGAAAGGCTGACTGCTAATGCTCCGTCATCGTCGGTGTTGTCGGAGTTTTTGTTAAATGCTTCAAATATGGGAGCAACAAAATTTTCTGCAAGATAAGTACCTGCGGCAGAAGCGGAAAGCATATATATAATGCCTCCCGAAAGCAGTAATAAAAAAATTGCTCGAGGTGCAGATGATGAGTTTTGAGTGCGTTGACGTGTTGCCGTGCGATAGCGTTTGCGTCGACGTTTGCGAGATGTTTTATACCTTTTGTATTCCATAATGCGTGTCCCTCCAAAGGTGCTTTGTACAATCTATGCACAACAAAACCAAAGCATTACAAAAGAATTAAAAAAGCCGAAGGGGGAAAGTTACAAGTGACTTTCAGTGATATTATGCTACACAGAAGTTTATATGCCTGCCGGCATGTTGATGTAAAAACTGATTTAAAAGGCAGTTTTCAAATGACCTGTGCATATATGGAAATGGATAAATCGTGCACAAAATGTTTTATAAGGTAAAACAAAATGAATGGTTCAGACAGGGAGTTATACCGCAAAAAACCATATTTGGTATTGACAAATATGAAAAAGTAATGTAAGTTTAGGTAAAAAATACCTGTTTGGTTAAGGAGTGTTCCCAAAATATGAAAACAATGAAAAGCATCTCTCTTCTGTTGGCATTGATACTCTGTTTAAATGCATTTATACCCTGCATGAGTGCATTTGCAGATGGCGAAGAAGCTGTCATGAAAAAATTCAGCGAAACAACAGAATTTGCACAAACTCAAGATAAAGAAGCAAAGCTTGATAAGAATATTTCTATAAAAGCCGTAACAGGCAGTGGAACAACTACTGACGGATTTAAGTATGAAATTATCGACAGAAGCTATGCGAAAATTACGGATTATACAGGTTCGGTACAAAATGTTGTTATACCGTCTGCAATAAACGGTTATCCCGTCACGAGCATAGGTGATAAGGCGTTTTATGATTGCACCTACTTAACAAGCATAGAAATTCCGGATAGCGTGACGAGCATAGGAAATTATGCGTTTTATGATTGCACCTACTTAACAAGCATAGAAATCCCGGACAGCGTTACGAGAATAGGAAGTTTTGCGTTTCGTAGTTGCACCTCCTTAACAGGCATAACTATTCCTGACAGCGTTACGAGTATAGGTGATCGTGCGTTTATGTATTGCAGGAAATTGATGGGCATAACACTCGGAAACAGCGTCACGAGCATAGGCGATTATGTGTTTTATAATTGCACCTCCT
>JAZNWT010000093.1:0-16261 GCA_045593465.1 Clostridia bacterium | reverse complement strand
CCCTGAGGGTGTACCAGAAATAAATCCTGTTTGGATTTGTGAAATGCCTGTGGACGTGAGTGGATTTATTTTATTTCACTTGATGCACAGACAGCAAATTATTTCACGTTTTGCGTAAGCAAAATATTTCATTCAAACATTACAAAAAAACTCCTTTCGGAGTTTTTTCATAACTTATTCAATATTCACTATAACTTATAACTTACCGTTTATATCGGTATGCTGTTTGATGCTTGCGTTTGCGGCGTGTTTTATTATTTGCCGATGAACGTATGAACATTATCACGAGCATTATGAGCAATATCACAAGCACCCAGAATATCCACGAATTGTTGGAACTGCCTTGAGTGAGGGGTTCAAGCAGTATTGAGCCCTGACCGTTCGGGCCCGAAGTGGAGCTGCCGGTTACATCGAGAACCGTGCGTGATGCTGTAAGAGGTGCTGTGAAAAGCGTTGTTCCGTCATAGGTGTAACGAACCGTTCCGAGCTGCTGCCCTTCATAAATGGGGGCTGTGAGCGGATCGTTTGTGAGTTCGATGCTTGACTCGATGAGGGAAGGATCAGCCTTTATTGCCGAAACTATGCTTGCATCGGTTTTTATTACAGCGTTTGAAAGGTCGATGTTGACTGTGAGCTCGCCGCCGTTTATGTCGCTGAACGAGGCATTTGTTACCTGCTTATTGAAAGAGGTTTCAAGCCCTAATTCCGAAGCACTTAATGAAGCTGTATCGTTGAATCCCCATTCAAAGAGATTTGCCGCACTCTCAAACCTGTAATCGTCCGCCTCATCACCGAAAAGCACGACTATGAGCTCTGTGCCGTCCTTTTTTGCACTTGCAACAAGGCAACGCTTTGCATACGGAGTCGAGCCTGTTTTTACACCCGTTGCGTCACGGTATCTGTAAGACTTTTGGGCTTCGGGAGATGTGTATATAAGCTTATTGGTGTTTTCCAAGAAATAACCGTCGCTGTCACGGTTGGTTGCAGGAACCTGATGCGTGTCCGTTGAAACTATTTCGCGGAATGTTTCGTTCTGCATGGCGTAGCGTGTTAAAATTGCCATGTCGTATGCCGTGGTGTAGTGGTTTTCATCGTGAAGTCCGTTCGACTTTACAAAATGAGTACCCGTCATGCCAAGCTCGGCTGCTTTTTGATTCATGAGGTTGGCAAATTCACTTTCACTGCCCGATATATGCTCTGCAATTGCCTGAGCCGCATCGTTTCCCGAAACGAGCATCATGCCGTAAATTAAGTCTATAAACTTTATTTCTTCACGGCGAACGAAGCCCATGAGCGAGCCTGAGTGCTCAACGCTGTCACCGATTGTGACGGTTTCGTTTAAATCCTTACCGCTCTCAAGTGCCAATATGCACGTCATTATCTTGGTTGTGCTGGCAGGATATGCTTTCTCGTGTGCGGTCTTTTCATACATGACACAGCCGCTTGCACTATCCATGAGTACAATATGGGGAGTTGTTACCGATGAGGGTGAAAAGTCGGCAAAGGACGGCACCGAAAAGGTGCACAGCAACAGTATAAGGGCTAAAACAGCCGAAATGTAACGAAGTTTCCTGATATTCATAACTTAAACAGTATACCCCTAAAACAGCAAAACCGCAAGAAATGGGTTAAAAGTTAAAAACTGATTCATAATTTTATGCATTGAAAAACAAAATCATTACTGCGTGTAAATATAAGGTATAAGCAAATACTATAAAACGATAAGAAAGCCGATACTTCAAAACAGCCGTTTTCATGTTATAATGCAAATTGTCGTGATTGACATTATAAATAAATTTTTGGAGGTAATACATGGCATCAACGATTTCAAGGGGTATAAAGGCTCCTATTATTCGTGAGAACGATGACATAGTAGAGATCGTGGTAGATTCGGTATTGAAGGCAGCTGAGGAAGACGGCTTTTCGCTTCAGGACAGGGACGTGGTGGCTGTAACGGAGGCTGTTGTTGCAAGAGCTCAGGGCAATTATGCAACTACCGATGATATTGCCGCAGATGTTAAAAATAAGTTCGGCGGTGAGAGTGTAGGCGTTATATTCCCGATACTTTCACGCAACCGTTTCGCTATCTGCCTGCGTGGTATTGCAAGAGGTTCAAAAAAGGTGGTTCTCATGCTCAGTTATCCCTCCGACGAGGTCGGAAATCATCTTATCAGCCTTGACGCACTTGATGACAGCGGCGTAAATCCTTACAGTGACGTGCTTTCACTTGAAGATTACAGAAAAGCTTTCGGCTATCCCAAACACCCCTTTACGGGCATGGATTACGTTGAATATTATCAGCAGCTTATCGAGGAAGAGGGTGCGGAGGTTGAAATAATATTCTCCAACCGTGCGGAAGCGATACTTAATTATACAAAGAACGTGCTTTGCTGTGACATTCACACACGTGAAAGAACTCAGCGTCGCATAAAGGCGGCAGGCGGAGAAAAGGTGCTTACACTTTGCGACATACTCAATGCTCCCGTAAACTCAAGCGGCTGTAATGAGAGATACGGTCTTTTGGGTTCAAACAAGGCAACGGAAAACACGATTAAGCTTTTCCCGAACAATGCTCAGGAGGTTGCTGAAAAAATACAGGCACTCATGTTTGAACGCACGGGCAAAAAAATCGAGGCAATGGTTTACGGAGACGGTGCATTCAAAGATCCCGTGGGTAAGATTTGGGAGCTTGCAGACCCCGTTGTTGCTCCCGGTTATACGGACGGCCTGAACGGTCTACCCAACGAGCTTAAGCTTAAATTCCTTGCAGATAACGATTTTGCTTCACTTTCGGGCGAGGCTTTGGCTGATGCGATACGTGACCGCATAAAGGAAAAAGATGCAGACCTTAAGGGTAAAATGGCATCCGAGGGGACGACTCCGAGAAGACTTACGGACCTTATCGGCTCACTGTGCGACTTAACATCGGGAAGCGGTGATAAGGGCACTCCGATAGTTTTAGTACAAAACTACTTTAAAAATTACGCAGATTGATGTATAATATCTGTGAAGCGGCTCTTTTTGAAAGAGCCGCATTTTTTCTTTTTAATGCAAAAATGTCTGAAAATGTCTGTGTTTACGGGCTTTTTTGAGTTGACAGAATGGGCTTTGCTGCTATAATATAGATAAATCATATATTATGTTGGGATAACTATAATTTATCTTCCCCGACCTTACCATTAAAATTATTTAGGGGAAATAATTGAAGGGGAGGCTATGACGATGAAGATGAAAAAGAGAACTTTCGATGCTAATAAGGTAATACGAATGATCTTACTTGTCATATTTGACGTAATAGTAATAAACCTTGCGTCTGCCGTTTCACTCTGGATAAGCTACGAATTCAATCTTCATAATGATCAGGCGTATTTTTACCTTGTGAGGATAATAAAGCTTGCTCCCATTTACACATTACTCACGATACTTACTTTTTGGATATTTAAGCTTTACAGCAGTTTGTGGGCTTTCGCAAGCACGGCTGAACTGTGGCACATAATATTTGCTTCGGTTTTAAGTGTTGCCATTGAGTTTATCGGCAGTAATGTAATTGCGAAAGTATCGCCCGAAGCGGTGCTTATGAATCTTTCTGCTCTGCCGAAACGGTACTATGTAATACACTTCTTCATGCTTTGCGGTGCGTTGGGCGTAGGCAGATTCGGATATCGTATAGCAAGAAAAATACAGCACGAAGCAGCTGAAATAGTACACGGTGACAATAAGGCTAAGAAACGCACGATGGTAGTCGGTGCAGGTCAGGCAGGTGCAATAGTTATCCGTGAGCTTAACGACAGTGAGCTTTCGGGCAATAATGTTGTATGCGTAATAGACGATGCCAACGAAAAGAAGGGAAGCTATCTTCAGAATGTACGTGTTGTGGGTAACCGCAACGATATTCCCGAAATGGTTAAGCAGTACGATATTGAGGAGATAATATTTGCAATACCCACAGCGACGGCAACGAATAAGCGTGAGATAATCTCGATATGCCAGGAAACGGGTTGCGAAATGCGTACAGTACCGGGCATATATCAGCTTGTAAACGGCGATGTGGCATTGCAGAAATTACGCCGTGTTCAGGTTGAGGATTTGCTCGGCAGAGATGCCGTTAAAGTTAATATGGACGAAATTTTGGGCTATGTGGCGGACAAGACGGTGCTTGTAACGGGCGGCGGCGGTTCGATAGGCAGTGAGCTTTGCAGACAGATAGCCGCACATAATCCCAAGTGTCTTATAATATTCGATATTTACGAAAACACCACATATGCTATACAGAATGAAATAGCTGCAAAATATCCCGACCTTAAATTAAAGGTGCTTATCGGCAGTGTGCGTGATGAAAAGCGTGTAGATGCCGTGTTTGAAAAGTACGGTGTGGATATTGTATACCATGCGGCGGCACACAAGCACGTACCGCTTATGGAGCAGAGTCCCAACGAATCCGTAAAGAATAATGTTTTCGGAACATATAATGTGGCAAGAGCGGCAGACAAATACGGCTGCAAAAAATTCGTAATGATATCCACCGATAAGGCGGTAAATCCCACGAACATAATGGGTGCGTCAAAACGCATATGCGAGATGATAGTCCAGATGTTCAACAGCAAGTCGAAAACGGAGTTTGTATCTGTAAGATTCGGTAATGTTTTGGGCAGTAACGGCTCTGTAATACCCCTGTTTAGAAAGCAGATCGAAAACGGCGGTCCCGTAACGGTCACGCATAAGGATATAATCCGCTACTTTATGACTATCCCCGAAGCGGTATCCTTGGTATTGCAGGCAGGAGCATTTGCAAAGGGCGGCGAAATATTCGTGCTTGATATGGGTGAACCTGTAAGAATAGACGACCTTGCACGCAACATGATACGTCTTTCGGGCTTTGAGGTGGACGTTGACATTAAGATAGAATACACGGGCTTGCGTCCGGGCGAAAAGCTTTATGAGGAGCTTTTGATGTCTGAAGAGGGTTTGGAAAAGACAGATAATCAGCTCATCTATATAGGACACCAAATAGAATTCGATGAAGAAATGTTCAAAAAACAGCTTGCGGAATTAAAGACTGCGGCACAGTCAAATTCAAGGAACATAAAAGAGCTTGTGCAAAGTATTGTTCCAACATACCGCATAACGGATAATAAGGATTGTGCTACGGGCGACGAAATAAACGCAAAAGAAGCGGAAAGTAAAACAACAACTGCCGCACAGTCATTCTGAGGAGGAAAGCAGAGCATGGAGCTTGGTTTAAAGGGAAAAAGAGTTCTGGTTGTCGGTGCAAGCAAGGGTATAGGCAGAGCTATTGCCGTAGCTTTTGCAAAAGAGGGCTGTCATGTTGTTGCAGTCGCACGTTCAAAACAGCTTCTTGAAGAATTAAAGGCAGAGGGTGAAGCCGTTGGTGCTGCATCATTTGCATATGAGTGTGCGGACATAATGGAATGCGATCCCAAGGCATTTGCACAAAGTCTTACCGATAAATACGGCGAGTTTGAGATTGTAATACAGAATGTCGGCGGTTCGCTTGTGAGCCGCAATCATTTGGCAGACAGCACAGATTGGAGTTATGCATTAAGATTCAATGCACTTGCTTCAATAGACATGAACAGTGTTTTTCTTCCCATCATGATAGAAAAGGGTTGGGGCAGGGTTATTCATATATCCTCGATATCGGCACAAACGCTTCGAGGAAATCCGCTCTATGCTTCAAGCAAGGCATTTTTGAATGCGTATGTCACAACGGTCGGCAGACAGCTTGCAAAAACGGGCGTTTTATTGACCTCGATAATGCCGGGTGCGGTTGCATTCCAGGGCAGCTACTGGGATAATTTCACCGTAACGGATCCAAGACGCTGTGAGGATTATCTTTCGCACCATCAGGCAATAGGCAGGTTCGGTACCTGTGAAGAAATTGCCGATGCGGTGCTTTTCATGGCAAGCGAGAGAAGCTCGTTCATGGCAGGCGTAAATGTGGGCGTTGACGGCGGAAGTATGTAAATACTAATTTATATAACAGCAGGTAATTTTTAGATGAAAGCTTTTATAAAAAGGGCATTTGATATTGTTTTAAGCTCAATAGGTCTGATAATTTTATCACCCGTATTTCTTGTTTTGTCACTTGTTATAGTTTTAGACAGCAAGGGCGGTGTATTCTTCAGGGGTGAGCGAGTGGGCAAGAACGGTAAGACATTCCGTATATTCAAGTTCCGCTCAATGGTTAAGGACTGCGAGGGCAAGGGCAGTTATAATGTGAGCGACAATGATACACGCATAACAAGAGTCGGTCACTTTTTGAGAAAGTCTAAGCTTGACGAGATGGCACAGCTTATAAATGTTTTCTTGGGCGATATGAGCTTTGTGGGCCCGCGTCCCGAGCTTAGATACTATGTTGATATGTACACGGAAAGGGAAATGCCGATACTTGACTTAAAGCCGGGCATAACCGATTGGGCATCAATAGTCAATTCACAGCAGTATATAGGCTTTACAAAAGCAGGTGCGTCTTCCGATGAATATTATCTTACCTGTGTCCGTCCGCTCAAATTAAAGCTTCAGCTTTATTACAGATATAACAACGGCTTTTTCTCCGACCTTTACTGCATACTTTTTACGGTAATAAAGGTAGTGTCAAAGACGGCGAAGCTGCCTAAGGATATTCAGAAAATAGTTGATGAGCATATGGAAGGAGCAGGGGAGTATGCCTACGACCTTGGCTAAAAAGAAAAAAATCTGCATAATAACTACCGTGACCATGACGGTGGACTATTTTATAAAGGACACATTCAAGGCATACCATGATGATGGGTACGAGGTATGTCTTATATGCAATATGGACGAGGAATACATAAAGGCATTGCCGCCGTATGTACGTCCCCTCCCCATAAAAATGGAGCGTGGTCTAAGCCTTTCGGGCGTTGGTGCCATGTTCAAAATGCTTAAGATATTCAGAAAAGAAAAGTTTGATATTGTTCAGTACACAACGCCAAATGCGTCGCTGTATGCTTCAATAGCCTCATTCCTGGCAAGAGTACCCGTGCGTCTTTATTGCCAGTGGGGCTTGCTTTTTGTTTCGTTTGAGGGCATAAAGAAAAAGATATTTAAGTTTATAGAGAAGTTTACCTGTGCCTTGTCAACATTTGTTGCACCCGACAGCTTCGGCAATTTAAAGCTGTGCCGTGAAATGGGCTTTTACGGCGAAGAAAAGAGCGGTGTTGTGTATAACGGCAGTGCGTGCGGTGTTGATTTGTCGAGGTTTGATATAAAGCGTAAGGCAGAATACAGAAAAGCTATAAGAGAACAATACGGCTTTGGTGACGATGATGTTGTAATGGGCTTTTTGGGAAGACTCATGAAGGATAAGGGCTTTGACGAGATGATGGGAGCCTTTGATATACTTCATAAAAAACATCCCAACCTAAAGCTGTTCTTTGTGGGTTATGAGGAGAAGAGTGACAGGGAAGATCCCGAAATGCTTACACTTTTTTATGAGAATCCGAGAGTTGTAAGAACGGGAGGGAGAGTTTATGATCCCGAACGTTACATGGCGGCGATGGATATATATGTTTTCCCAAGCTACAGAGAGGGTTTCGGTACAGTTGTTATCGAGTCGGCGGCAATGGAGCTTCCGCTTGTAATAAGCGATATACCGGGGCCGACAGACGGCGTTATAAGGGACGAAACGGCATTTGTGGTGCCTGTGAAGACTGTTGAACCTTTGGCTGAAAAAATAGAACAGCTCATACTCGATAAGGATTTAAGAGAAAGAATGGGTAAGGCAGGCAGAAAGCTTGTAGAGGAGAAGTTTGATTCCGGAAATCTCATACAGGAGATAGTAAAACACAGAAATGCACTTCTTGAAAAAGCGAGGAGCAAGAAATGAAAAAAGGTCTTGTTTCTGTCCTGATGGGCATTTACAATTGTGCCGAAACGCTTGAAGAAGCGGTTGACTGCATAATAGCTCAAAGCTATGAAAATTGGGAGCTTATAATGTGCGATGACGGTTCGACGGACGATACATATGCTGTTGCAGAGAGTATCGTGAAGAAAGAGAGCAGGGCAAGGCTTATCAGAAACGAAAAGAATATGGGGCTTGCAAAAACGCTGAACCATTGTTTAAAGTATGCAGACGGTGAGTTTATCGCACGCATGGACGGTGACGATGTGTGCAGTGCAAGCAGATTTGAAAAAGAGCTTAAGGCTTTAGCTCAGGATAAAAATGCTTCGATAGTGTCAAGTGCGATGTATTTTTACGATGAACAAGGAGTTCACGGCAAAATCGTGAATCCGAAAAAGCCCGACAGGTATGACCTTATAAGGCGTTCGCCGTTTTGCCATGCACCGTGCATGATGCGAAAGGAGTCGCTTTTGAAGGTTGGCGGATACCGCACGGACGATGACACGTTGAGAATAGAAGATTATGACCTTTGGTACAGAATGTACGCTCACGGTATGTACGGCATAAATATCGACGATGAGCTTTACGGCATGAGGGAGGACAGAAACGCTTTTTTGAGAAAGCGTAAGTATGTTTACAGAATAAACGAATACAAGCTCAAAAAGAGCATATGCAAGACATTCAAGCTCGGTATAAAATACAGAATAACGGCATTCAAACCGCTTATTATAGGTCTTATACCGATGTGGATATATAAAATTTTGCACAGAAGAGCTTTAAAAGCATAGGTGAGGAATATTGCCTGTATATTGGGGCATGATGGCTACGGCCTTCATTGTGTGGGTGATGGATATATACAGCCCACGAAGAATAAAAATAGGTAACCGCACTGAGGAGAGGACGACATGGGGACGTGCTGCTCTCTTCTTTGCTGTCGTTACTTTTTTTGTGGGCTTGAGAGGTGTTATAGCCGATACTACCGTGTACATAGGTATGTTCGACGGTTGGCCGAGCGAGCTTGCACTTTTGGACGTTGAAGCCATAGAAAAGGATAAGGGCTTTACAATACTCGGCGTTTTGTTTAAGCAGTTTATATCAGATGACCACAGTGTGTGGCTGATGTTCATTGCGATAATATCAATGCTTTTTGTTATTGTGCCGCTTTACAAGCATTCCTCATGCTTTGGCTTTGCCGCATTTTTATTTATTGCGACAACCGATTTTACTTGGCTGATGAACGGTATGCGTCAGTTTATTGCGGCATCGGCACTGTTCTTTTTAATGGATTGGATAGTCGATAAAAAGTTTATAAAATTTGCAATTGCAACATTGCTTCTTTCAACCATACACGGCTCTGCGATAATGATGCTGCCGATTTATTTTGTTGTTCAGGGTAAGCCGTGGAGCAAGCGAATGTGGATATCGATACTCGGTTGTGTGGTTTTGCTCTTTGCATTTGATTCGCTTCTGCCTGCATTCGGTGAAGCATTGTCGGATACTCAGTATGAAGGCTATATAGATTATATGTCCTCTGACGGCGGAGGAAACATAATACGTGCACTCATTGCACTTGTGCCTGTTGGAATAGCTTTTTATAAGCGTGATGAGGTTGCAATATTAAACGACAAACGAATAAATCTTGCCGTTAATATGTCAGTATTTAATTTCTTCTGTATGCTTCTTGCGGCCGTTTCGAGCGGAATATTCATGGGAAGACTGTATATTTATTTTGAGCTTTATAATCTCATGCTTCTTCCGTGGCTGTTAAAGAATACATTCAAAGGTCAGACAAGGCAGATAATGACCGTGTCGTGTATCGTGGCATATGTTATACTGTTCTATTATCAGATGGTGCTCACGTGGAATTATGTTTACAACTCTCAGGTGCTCAATACTGCCGCGTGGCTTAACTGAAAAGGGAGGACGGGGGAGAAATGAAAAAGATAAAAATACTTTTTTTAATACCGAATTTAATGCACGGCGGTGCAGAAAAGGTGCTCGTAAATTTAGTCAATAATCTTGATAAAAACAGATACGATATCACCGTGCAGACCATATTCGATGTGGGTGTACATAAAAACGCACTTTTGCCCCATATACGGTATAGGTCTGTGTTTAAACATCAGTTTCGCGGAAATTCCGTAATAATGGCACGCTTTTCTCCCAAAACTCTTTACAAGTGTTTTATAAAGGAAAAATACGATATCGCAGTTGCGTATTTAGAAGGTCCTGCGGCACGTATAATAAGCGGCTGTCCTTATGAAGATACAAAAAAGGTCTGCTTCATACATATTGAACAGCCAAACGAAAAGGCATTTTCACAGGGGTTTAAAAATATCGACGAAGCACGTTTGTGCTACAACAGCTTCGATACGATTGCATTTGTATCGAAAACGGTCGAACCCACATTTGTGCGTTATATGAACGAGGTCAAGCCGAAAACGACAGTTAAATACAATGTCAACGAGGTTGAGCAAATTGCAGAAAAGGCAAATGAAACTGTCAGCGACGTTGTTTTCGATAAAAATACAGTCAATTTTGTATCAGTTGCAAAAATAATAAAGGCAAAGGGGTATGAACGCCTTGCAAGAGTTCATAAAAGACTTCTTGATGAGGGCTTAAATCATAAAATATACATACTTGGTGTAGGCGAAGAACAGCAAAACATAGAAAAATATCTTAAAGAAAATTCTTTGACGGATTCGTTCTTTTTTTTGGGATTTAGGGATAATCCTTATAAGTACGTTGCAAAAGCGGACGTTTATGTGTGTTCGTCATACAAAGAGGGCTTCAGTACGGCGGTTACGGAGTCCTTAATAGTGGGTACGCCCGTTGTAACAACTCTCTGTTCGGGCATGGAAGAGCTTTTGGGTGAAAACAACGAATACGGAATAATAGTCGAAAGCTCGGAGGAAGGGCTTTATCAGGGCATGAAACGCATGATAGAAGACGAACGCTTGAGAATGCACTACAAGGCACAGGCGAAGGTGCGTGCAGAGCGTTTTTCGAGAATAAATACCTTAAGTGCATATGAGGAAATGTTTGAAGGGCTTGTGAAATAATAAGGGGAAACAAATGATAAGCGTTATAGTACCCGTATATAACGGTGAAAAAACAATAGAAAACACGCTTAAAAGTATATTGGCTCAAACATATAAGGATATTGAGGTAATAGCGGTAAACGACGGCTCAAACGACGGTACAAAAGCCGTGCTTGAAGAGCTTGCAATAAAGGATGACCGTTTAAAAATAATAAACAAACAAAACGGCGGCGTTTCGTCTGCAAGAAATGCAGGGCTTCAAGCTGCAGGCGGCGAATACATAACATTTGTCGATGCAGATGATGCATTAGAAGCCGATATGTATGAGCTTTTAATAAATGCGATTAAAGAATACAGCACGGATATTGCACACTGCGCATACAAAAGAATAGAAAACGGCAAGGAAGTGTTTGCAAACACTTCGGGAAATGTGTGTTTGCAGTCACATGATGAAGCACTTGTGTGTGTAATAGAGGGCAGACTTTTTGCAGGCGGCGTATGGAATAAACTTTACAAAAAAAGTCTTTTTGACGGTGTGCGTTTTGACGAAAGCATAAGGATAAACGAGGATTTGCTTGCAAACTACTTTGCGTTTAAAAATGCGGATAAGTCGGTGTATATCGACAGTGCAAAGTATATATATAATATGGAGTTTCAAAGTTCGTCGCATACCGTAAAAGAAATAAAGAGCTTGAATGACCGCGAGAAGGTTGCACGGATAATCTGCGAAAAAGAGGCAGGTACAAAGCATTTTAATTCTGCACAAAAGCATCTGTTTGATGTGCTGAAAACAAAATATTCGCTATATAGCAAATTAAAGACAGATGACTCCAAGCAGATACTTAAGGTAACCGCAAACGAAATGCATGGAATAGTAAAAAGCGGAGCGATAACTTCAAAAAAGGATAAGCTCATTTGCTTTGTCGAAAAATATCTTCCCTTCCTTTTTTCGTGCATATACTTTGTTTATGACAAAATAAGAAAACCCAATATTGATGTGGAGTAAATTATGCTGAGTATTATTGTACCCGTATACAAAACAAAGCAATATCTTGACAAATGCGTTTCTTCGCTTATTGCACAAACGTACCGTGATACAGAGATAATACTCGTTGATGACGGTTCGCCCGACGAATGTCCGAAAATGTGCGATGAATGGGCAAAAAAAGATGCACGAATAAAAGTCGTGCACAGAGAAAACGGCGGCTTGAGTGCCGCAAGAAACAGCGGACTTGAAATTGCAACAGGTGATTATATTGCGTTTATCGACAGCGATGATTATATTGACGAAAATATGTTTTCGTTACTCATGAGTGCCGCCACTGCAAATAATGCAGACATTGCAGAATGTGCATACATAAAGGTAGGCGAGAGCGAAAAAGAGGAAGCACAGGCAAGAAGCGATGCTGAGAAAAGTGAGGAAGTGCTTGCTTTTAATGCGGAAAATGCAATGGAAGAACTGATACGCGAGAGAAGTATACATCAGGTGGTTTGGAATAAGATATATTCAAAAAAAGTGCTTGAGGGCTTAAGCTTTAGGGAAGGCAGGCTTAATGAGGACGAGTTTTTTACTTACCGTGCCGTGGGAAACAGTGAAATTGTGATTTCATTAAAAGCACAGCTTTATTTCTATGTTCAGCACGAAAACAGCATAATGTCGAGCGGATATTCCGTAAGAAGACTTGATGCGGTCGAAGCTTTAAAAGAACGTATGGACTATGTGGAGGAAAAGTTCCCGAAGCTTTATAATTTAGCCAAAGCTTCATATCTTGGGGCGTGTATGTATGCACATCAGTGCCTTGCAAGAAATAAGAATGTTGACAGCGATAAAACGCACAGAAATGTGCTTGTAAAAAGAGTAAGGGCAGAGAAGGCGGACAGAGCCGTGATTTCGCTCATGGGAGGAAAAACACCTTTGTTTTTCAGAATGTTCAGAGTCTTTCCGAATTTTACGTCAGCTTTAAGAAATAAATTGGGGGTGGGTTTATGAGTTCGCCCCTTTTGTCGGTTGTTGTTCCCGTTTATAACGGCGAAAAGTTCTTGAAATATTGCATTGAAAGCATACTTGAGCAAAGCTTTTCTGATTTTGAGCTTATACTTATTGATGACGGCTCTGTGGACAAAAGCCTTGACATCTGCAATTCTTATGCAAAAAAAGACGGGCGGATAAAAGTTATCGCAACAAAAAACGGCGGTGCCTCCTCTACCCGAAACATCGGAATGAGGGAAGCAAGGGGGGAATACCTCGCATTTATCGACAGCGATGATTATCTCGAAAAAGACCATTTTCAAATAATAATGGATTTAAAAGCACGCTTTGGTGAGGAAGCGTTTGTTTGGAATTCCATACGTACCGTGTCCGATTACAGTAAAACCGTTACGGGCGAAAGCTGTTTTTCAAAAAATGAGGACGTTTCCGTGCTTGATTTTTCGGACATTCCCATACTGCACGAAAAGTGGCTCGACGCATCGCCCTGCAATAAGCTTTACAGCACTCGGTGCATACAAAATAACGGCTTAAAAATGGACGAAAGCCTATCCCTGGGAGAGGACTTGCTTTTCAATCTTGACTATCTTTCGGTATGCAAAGAAAAGAAAATAGTCGTGTCCAATAAGTGTACATACAATTATGTGCGAATGGGAAATGAATCACTTGACAACAGATACTATCAAGACATGGCGGCAATAATGAAACGCATACATGAAGCCTTGATCGGTTTTGTGAAAGCACATGAGCATACACAAGAAGATATAGACATGATATACAATGCATGGTTTTACAAGCTTGAAGCTGCTATGAAGAATACATTCAGCAAAAAGAATAAGGATTCTTTCTTTAAAAAGCTGAAATACAACAATGGAATAATGCAAACGGCGGATTTTAACCTTGCATTTGAAAAAACAAAGACAAAACTCGGAAAGCTATATTCACTTGCGTATTCCTCAAAGTCCTATTTTGTGGTATTATTAACTGATAAACTATATTGCTTGAAAAGGAAGCTTGTACGATGAATATAATCAAGTCTTTGCAAAGTCGCACACAGAATATGATGGCGAAATACTTTTCGGCTTCGCCATACGGAAGAAAGCTTAAAAAATTCAGGAATATTCATCAGGGCGAGCGTTGCTTCATAATCGGCAACGGTCCGAGCCTCAGAGCGGAAGACCTTGACACTCTTATGGAAAATAACGAGGTCACATTCGGCATGAACAGAATATACAAAATATTCTCTCAAACTGCATGGAGACCTACCTATTACTGCTGTGAAGATGTGTTGATAATCAAAGAAAAGCAGGAAGAGATAAACGCCATTGAGTCAAAGGCGAAATTCATACCCGTAAATCTTAAGTGGTATGAAGATGTAAGGGTTGACGGTGCAAGCTATTTTTGGCTCAATTATGACCGCAAGAAAGATTTTTTGCACAGCTTTTCAACCGACATATCAAAGCAGATAGACTGCAGGGGTACGGTTACGTTTTCGTGTATGCAGATAGCCGCTTATATGGGCTTTCGGAAAATATATTTGATAGGCGTAGACCATAATTACAGCAAAATAATAGACGCATCGGGCAATGTGGTTGAAGATAAGAATGCAGGCGATTATTTCTGCAAGGACTACGATGAAGACATAAAGGACATTGCGGTTCACGATATGCGGCAAAGCACGCTTGCATACCGTGACGCAAGGCGTTTTGCCGATGAGTCAATAGGCAGAGTGACCGTTTACAATGCAACACGCGGCGGAAAACTGGAAGAGTTTGAAAGAGTTGATTTCGACAGTTTGTTTGAGGTGGAAAAATGAAGATTGCAGCCTGTGTACCGATAAAGCTTAATAATGAACGCTGTCCCGGCAAGAATACACGTCTTTTGGGCGACAAGCCGCTCATATCCTATGTTTTGGACGAATTGAGCGGGGTTGAGCTTTTAGATGAAGTGTATGTATTTTGCAGCAGCAGTGAAATAGAAAAATATCTTTCGGGCAGAGCAAAGCATTTGGTGCGTCCCAAGTATTTGGACGAGCCCACATCAAACTTTACGCAGATATTTACCGAGTTCATGGACAGAGTTGATGCTGACATATATGTTTACGCACACGCAACGGCACCTTTTGTAAAAGCTTCAACCATGACGGAGTGCATAGAAAAAGTAATCAGCGGTGAGTATGATTCGGCATTTACTGCGGTTATGATACAGGACTTTTTGTGGAAGGACGGCAAGCCTTTGAACTTCGATGCACAGAATCTGCCGAGAAGTCAGGACATTGAGCCTATTTACAGAGAAACATCGGGCGTTTACGCCTTTACAAAGGAAACATTTAAAAATCTTACACGCCGAGTAGGTGACAAGCCCTATATAAAAGAAGTATCGCAGAAAGAAGCTGTTGATATAAATACAGAAGATGATTTTGTTTTTGCACAGAAAATGCTTGATTTTTAAGTGAGGGGGAGGCACATTATGAAAAACAATATTAAATTGCTTGACTGTACCTTGCGTGACGGCGGTTACATCGTAAACTGGGTATTCGGTGACGATGTTATAAAAACAACCGCAAAAATGCTTACCGATGCGAATATTGACATAATCGAATGCGGTTATCTCAATAATGCGGATTATGTTGAGGGTAAGTCAATATTCAAGCATATTGAGCAGATAGGCGAGTTTATCCCCAAGGACAGGAAGAATGCAATATACCTTGCTATGGCGGATGTATTGCAGTATAAGGTTGAAGACATTACGGACTATACGGGAAATTCGATAGACGGTATAAGAGTTGTATTCTATAAGCATCAGGTTGAAGAAGCAATGGCACTTTCAAAGCGTATTGTTGAGGCAGGCTACAAACTTTTTGTTCAGCCCATGGTAACCATTGACTATACAAAGCAGGAGTATGCAGACCTTATAGCAAGAATAGCAAAATTAAAGCCCCAAGGTGTGGCGATAGTTGACAGCTTCGGCTATATGCTTAAAGAGGATTTCAGATATTACTTCTCGATACTCGATACATTCCTCGATGATGATGTTTGGATAGGCTTCCATTCGCACAACAATATGCAGCTTGCGTTTATCACGGCACAGGACGTTTGCGATTATGAAACGAACCGCACGCTTGTTATAGACTCGTCGCTTTACGGCATGGGCAGAGGTGCAGGTAACTTGAATACGGAGCTTTTTGCAAACTATTTCAATATGGTATCCCACTATAAATATAATATCGAAATAATAATGGATGCGATAAGCGAGTTCATAATGCCGATAGCGAAAACACATACATGGGGCTATTCGCCGTATCTGTATCTTACGGCACTGTATCATTGCCACCCAAACTTTGCCAAGTCG
>JAZNWT010000092.1:0-1509 GCA_045593465.1 Clostridia bacterium | reverse complement strand
AAAAGACACTTTCAGATCGTCTTGACGATATGTATGTTTCAAATTCCGTAAAGAGAGCCATTATCCGCACTTTGGATATAGTCCGTGATGTGGTAAAAGCAAACGGCAAAGCTCCCGAAAAGATATTTATAGAAATGGCACGTGGCGGCAAGGAAGACGAAAAAGGCAAGCGGACAAAATCACGCTATGAGCAATTGAAAGCGTTGTATGAAAACATAAAAACCGAAGATGCAAGACTCATGCAGAAAGAATTGGATGCTTTGGGTGAAAATAAAGACAGAATATTGCAAAGTGAAAGATATTTCCTCTACTTTATGCAGATGGGAAAATGTATGTACAGCGGTCTGCCCATAAACTTATCCGAAATTTCCGAAAAAACATATGATGTAGACCATATATATCCGCAGTCAAAGGTTAAGGACGACAGTGTGCTTAACAATAAGGTGTTGGTACTGTCTGAAAGAAACAGGGAGAAAGGCGATAAATATCCCGTGCCTGCTTCTTTCCGTGAAAAAATGCAGGGTATGTGGAAAACCATGCTTAAAAACGGACAGATAACAGACGAAAAGTATTACAGACTCACAAGAATAAAGCCGTTTAGTGAGGACGAACAATGGGGCTTTATAAACAGGCAGCTTGTTGAAACAAGGCAGTCTACAAAAGTTATAAAAACATTGCTTGAAGAAAATTATCCCGAAACAAAGATTGTTTGCGTAAAAGCAAACCTTGCTTCGGATTTCAGACAGGAATTTGATCTGTTGAAGTCCCGTGCGGTAAATGATTTGCACCATGCAAAGGACGCATACCTCAACATAGTTTGCGGCAATGTATATGACGAAAAGTATACGAGGCAATGGTACTTTAAGAATAAAGATGATTATTCGTTAAACAGAGACACTTTGTTTAGGCACAGACTTACGGTGAATTCAAATATTATTTGGAGAGGTTGGGATGATATTGAAGCGGTAAAGAAGCTGATACGTAACAATAATTCGATACATTATACTACATATCAGTTTACACGCCGAGGCGGTTTCTTTGACCAACAGCCCGTTAAAGCGGCAAAAGGACTTGTTGAGAGAAAGAAAGGTCTTTCGACCGAAAAATACGGAGGCTATAACAAGCCGACTGCAACATTCTATATGCTTGCAAGGTTTATTATAAAGAAAAAGAGAGAGCTTATGCTTGTTCCCATTGAGCTTTTATACAGCAAGCGTTTTGAGGAAGATTCTGAATTTGCAGTAAATTACATAAAAGAACAGATAGAGCTTATAAAGGGCAATCCCATAGGCGATTTAGAGCTTCCCTTGGGCATGCGAAAAATAAAGATAAATACAATGCTCGAACTTGACGGCTATCGTGCAACAATTTCGGGAAAAGCAAGTGGTGGTGCGAAAATTATAATCTCTGCGATGATGCCTGTCTTCTTGGGATATAAATGGGAAGCATATACAAAGCATGTTGAAAAGGCTGCAGAAAAGAAAAAGAAATATCCCAAAATGGTATATT
>JAZNWT010000091.1:0-5426 GCA_045593465.1 Clostridia bacterium | reverse complement strand
TAAAGCTGAATACCAACGAAAGCCCCTTTGAGCCTTCTCCCAAGGTAATAGAAGCCATAAAGAATGAAGCACATTTGCAGAATCTTTATCCCGACCCTACGGGTAAGGCATTATGTGAAGCAATAGCCGCTCTTCACGGAGTTAATGCTGAAAATGTAACATTGAGCAACGGCTCTGATGAGCTTTTGGCGTTTGTATTTATGGCACTTTCGGAAAAAGGAATATGCTTCCCCGATATCTCATACGGCTTTTATCCCGTGTATGCAAAGGTGATGGGTACTGATTCGGTCAAAATTCCCCTGAGAGAGGATTTTTCTATAAAGGCAGAGGATTATCATAATGCGAAAAGAACGGTGCTTATAGCCAATCCTAATGCTCCTACGGGCATGGCGTTGAGCCGTGACGAAATAGAGGGCATAGTTAAAAATAATGCCGATAACCTTGTTGTAATAGACGAAGCGTATGTGCATTTCGGTGCAGAAAGTGCAGTACCGTTAACTTTAAGGTATGATAATCTTTTGGTTATAGGCACATACTCAAAATCACGTTCCCTTGCAGGTGCAAGAATAGGTTATGCGATAGGGTGTAAGGATATAATCGATGACCTTAACAGAATGATATATTCATTCAATCCGTACAATGTAAACCGTTTGGCACTGGCGGCAGGACTTGCGGCAACACTCGATACGGAATACTTTGAAAAATGCACTTCGGAAATACAAAGAGTACGTGCATGGACAAGCGATAAGCTTAAAAGCATGGGCTTTTGTGTGCTTGATTCGTGTGCAAACTTTGTGTTTGCGAAAAAAGAGGGCATAAGCGGCGAAAAAATATACTCGGAGCTTAAAAAACGAGGCGTTTTGGTGCGTTATTTTTCGGGCGAGAGAGTATGCGATTATGTCCGCATAACCATTGGCACACAGGAGCAGATGCAGATGCTGTTAAATAAGTGTGCCGAAATAATAAACGAGGTATAACGCAGATATAAGGAGGTATAATATGAGATTTGCAAAAGCTGAGAGAAAGACAAAGGAAACGGATATACAGCTTGTAATAAATCTTGACGGTACAGGTACGCATGACATAGACACGGGATGCGGCTTTTTCGACCATATGCCTCAGCTTTTTGCCGTACACGGAAGATTTGATCTTGCTGTAAAATGCAAGGGCGATACCGAGGTGGATTTCCACCATTCCGCAGAGGATATAGGAATAGTTTTGGGCAGTGCGATATTTGATGCACTCGGTGATAAAAAAGGCATAAAGCGTTATGCTTCACGCTCGCTTCCCATGGACGAAGCATGGGTTGATATTGCACTTGACATAAGCGGAAGGAGCTATTTTGCACATGATTTCCGCTTCCCCACGGAAAAAGTCGGTGAGTTTGATACAGAACTTACGGCAGAGTTTTTGGCGGCACTTTGCCGCACAATGGGATTAACGCTTCATGTGCGTCAAAACAGGGGCGAAAATTCGCACCACATAATCGAAGCCGTGTTCAAGGGGCTGTCAAGGGCTTTGAAAGAGGCTGTTACCATAGATAAAGACAGAGAAGGCGAAATACCTTCGTCAAAGGGAGTATTATGATAGCTGTTGTTGATTACGGTGTAGGCAATCTTTTTTCGTTGTGTGCCTCACTGAAATTTTTAAATGTTGAAAGTATTGTCACGGCTGATAAAAGCGTGCTTGAAAAGGCGGACGGAATAATACTTCCCGGCGTAGGTGCGTTTGAGGATGCCGCAAAGAAACTCAAAGAATGCGGACTCGATGAATTTATATGCGATCTTGCGTCAAAGGGCAAGCCGCTTATGGGTATTTGCTTGGGCATGCAGATGCTTTTTGACAAGAGCTATGAGTACGGCGAGCATTGCGGACTTGGGCTTATAAAAGGCGAGGTCTGTGATTTAAATGATGATGTTGAGAGCTTGAAGGTCCCGCAGATAGGCTGGAACGCACTCAATATAAAACAAAAATGCGATCCGCTCATGAAGTATGTGAAGGAAGGCTCACACGTTTATTATGTTCATTCGTTCTATGCGAAAAACTGTGATGAGAGCATAGTTGCATATTCAAATTACGGAGTTGACGTGCCGGGCGTAGTAAGGAATAAGAATGTGTGCGGAACACAGTTCCATCCCGAAAAGAGCGGCGAGGTAGGACTCGGTATACTTCGTGCATTCGTGGAAGAAGCGGAGGGCAAGAACTGACTATGGAAATATTTCCTGCGATAGATTTGATAGCTTCTCAGGCGGTACGCCTGACACGCGGCGATTACGGCAACAAAAAGGTTTACGACAATAACCCTGTATCGGTCGCGAAAAGGTTTTATGAACAGGGTGCGGGAAATTTGCACGTTGTGGATCTTGACGGTGCGAAAACGGGTGAAGCCGTGAATATGCCGTGCATAGGAGAGCTTTGCAAGATAGACGGTTTGTTTATAGAGGTCGGCGGCGGAATTCGTTCCATGGAGCGAATCGAGCAATATTTAAATTTGGGCGTTGACCGTGTTATATTGGGCACAGCCGCAGTTAAAGATCCTCAGCTTTTAAGTGATGCACTTCGTGAATACGGCGAAAAAATCGCAGTGGGCGTTGATGCACATGACGGTAAGGCGGCACTTTCGGGCTGGCTTGAACGCACGGATATAGATTCTGTTTCGTTCTGCAAAGAGCTTCGGGATAAGGGCGTAAAAACCGTTATATATACCGACATATCAAAGGACGGAGCAATGAGCGGTACAAACCGCGAGATATATGCCGTACTCAATGAGATAGAAGGTCTTGATATCGTTGCATCGGGCGGAATTTGCTTTGAAGAAGATGTGACTGTTTTGCGTGATATGGGCATTTATGCCGCAATAATAGGCAAGGCGATATATGAGGGTGCAATAGACCTTGAAAGAGCTGTAAAACTTGCGAAGACGGAGAAAATATAATGATAACCAAACGCATAATACCGTGTCTTGACATAAGGGACGGAAGAGTTGTAAAAGGTAAAAATTTTGAAGGCATACGTGACGTTGAGGATCCTACGGAGCTTGCACGCTATTACAATCAAAGCGGAGCGGACGAGCTTGTATTTTACGACATAACAGCAAGCTTTGAGGGCAGGGCACTTTTTACCGACGTACTTACAAAGGTGGCAAGCGAGATTTTTATACCGCTTACAGTGGGCGGCAGCGTTAACACGGTCGATGATTTTGACCGAATACTGAAATGCGGTGCGGACAAGGTAAGCGTAAACAGCGGTGCAATAAAAAATCCGTCGCTCATAGGTGAGGCGGCAAAACGCTACGGTGACCAGTGTGTTGTGCTTTCAATGGACGTAAAGCGTGTTGACGGAAAATTTACCGTATTTGCCAAGGGCGGCAGAGAGAATACCGGCATTGATGCTTTGAAGTGGGCAGAGGACGGTGTTAAAAACGGTGCAGGCGAAATAGTTGTGAACAGCATCGATACCGACGGTGTAAAGGGAGGCTTTGACCTTGAAATGCTTGAAGCAATTTGCGACAGGGTTAATGTTCCCGTTATAGCAAGCGGCGGTGCGGGCAATATGGAGCACTTTTTGACGCTGTTCAATACACTTCCGAAGGTTGATGCAGGTCTTGCGGCTTCCATATTCCATTTCAAACAGGTTGACATAATGGAACTTAAAGAGTATCTTAACGATAACTCGATTCCAATGAGGAGGATCTGAAAATGAGTATCGAAAAATTGAAATTTGACGAAATAGGGCTTATTCCTGCGGTTGTTCAGGACCATTACACAAAAGAAGTTCTGACGGTTGCTTATATGAACAGGGAGAGTCTTGATATAACAATGAGAGAGGGCAGAACCTGCTTCTATTCCCGTTCAAGAAAAGAGCTTTGGCGTAAGGGTGAAACAAGCGGCAATGTTCAGCACGTTGTAAGAATAACGGCTGACTGTGATTATGACGCTTTGGTTGTTGAGGTTATAAAAGACGGTCCTGCATGCCATCTGGGTACGGAAAGCTGTTTCAATTCGATTATATTCGGCAAAGAAGGTAAACGCAGGATAAACAGCGAGTTCGAGCTTGAAGACCTTTATCAGCTTTTGCTTGAAAGAAAAGCACTTCTTCCCGAAGGCTCATATACCTCATACCTTTTTGCAAAGGGTAAGGAAAAGATACTTAAAAAGGTCGGCGAGGAATGTACCGAGGTCATTATCGGTGCAATGAAGGACAGCAAGCGTGAAGTAATATTCGAGATAGCTGACCTTACATACCATATACTCGTTCTCATGGTAGAAATGGGCGTAACGCTCAAGGACATAATGTTTGAGCTTGACAGCCGTCATGTAATAGACAAGAAAGTAAAGCAGGAGACCTTAAAATGAGTGTGAAATGCAATCTGCATACGCATACAACATTTGTTGACGGAAAAAACACCCCCCAAGAAATAACAGCCGCTGCAAAGCGGCTGGGCTTTTCTGTTCTGGGATTTTCCGAGCACGCATATAATGAGCTTGACCTTGACTGCTGTCTAAGTAAGGACAGCAGTGAGTATTACAACGAAATCAACCGCTTGAAAAAAGAAAATGAGGGCGAGATTGATATATTTTTGGGACTTGAAATAGACGCATACGAAAAGAGGGATACAAGTATGCTTGATTATTTCATAGGCTCTGTTCACGGTGTGAGGACGAATAACGGCTATTTCATTGTTGACGGAAGCAAACAGCAGCTTCTTGACCTTATAAACATTGGCTGCGGCGGTGACAGTGAAAGGGCATACCGTGCATATTTTGATGATTACTGCGAGATGGTGTATGCACTCAATCCCGATATTTACGGGCATTTTGACCTTATAACAAAGCTGAATATAAACGGCGAGTTTTTTGATGAGAATTCGGATAAATATTTAAAGACCGCACTTGATGCTTTGGAAGCGGTAAGGGAAAAAGGTGGAATATTTGAAATCAACACAGGTGCGGTTGCAAGAGGTTACAGACCGCTTCCATACCCTGCAAGACCGCTTTTGGAGCATCTTTATAAAAAGGGTGCAAGAATAACCGTGAACAGCGATTCGCATCATAAAGACACTCTCGATTTTGCGTTTGCAGAAGCAGAACAAATGCTTAAAGAAACAGGCTTTAAAGAAAAGTACATACTTACAAAGCAGGGCTTTGTACCCACCCCGCTGTGATGCTATAAACAATCCTTCGCAAAGAACATTGCTAAGGATTGTTTTGTGCATAACCGTCAAAACGGAATATAAGCAGTAAGTTAGGTTGCATTAGAAAAAAGAATGGGTGCTTTTTGGCATATCAGGTTGAATAATGGGCTTTGGTATGATAACATTAAATAGATTTTTCGATGGAGGAAAACAGTTTTGACTTACTGTTGCGAAAAATTAAATAATCAATAACAATCCCCTGCTTACAGGCGGCACTTGCGTGCTGTTTATG
>JAZNWT010000090.1:0-5629 GCA_045593465.1 Clostridia bacterium | reverse complement strand
GTTTAAGGTTTTTGTAAACGATTCCTTACGTTCGAGTGTGTCAAGAAGTGCTTTCGCCTTATCTACATCACTGTATTCGGGATAATCCAATAACTTTGATGTACCGAAAAACTCAACTTTGTTCTTTCGCCCCATGAGCGACTGCTTAAATGCAGTGAGCATATCATCGATATGTTCTTTTCCTGCTCCAAGCTGAGAGGTAAGCAGGGTGAACTTGTTCACCGTAATATCCTCGATGCGGCAGTTGAAGAAGCTTTCCGTAAGCATATTCGAAATCTGATGCAAACGGTCTGCCGATATGCCCTTTGGAATGCGGATAAGCGTATCACGTGCAATTCCTGCATTTGTAACGATTACAACAAGTGCTTTTCCGTCTGAAACAGGAACGAGCTGTACTCTTCTCAGCTTTACGGAAGATGGATTTGGGGGAAGAATCATTGTTGCATAATTCGTCATATCCGAAAGCACTAAGGCGGTTTGTTTTATTATTGCGTCTGCATCATCTACAGTGCGTGAAAAATGCTGTTCGATAAATTTTATTTCGTCCGCCGACAGCATTGCACGCTGCATCATACTGTTTACGTAATATCTGTATGCTTTATCGGAAGGTATTCTTCCTGCCGAAGTGTGAGGCTGTTGTAAATAACCGTATTCCTCAAGATCCGACATTTCGTTTCGTATCGTTGCGGATGAAAGGTTTATATCCGGATGCTTCGATATAGCACGTGAGCCCACAGGAGATGCCGTGAGTATATAATCGTGTATTATCGCTTGAAGTATACGCATCTTTCTTAGGTCTAATGACATATTATCGCCTTTCGCTGTTAGCACTCATAAAACAGGAGTGCTAAACCCTGTGAATAAGATAGCACTCAAGGAATTTAAAGTCAATATTCCAAAGGTCAAACATTGTGACAAAACGGTAACATGAAAGTTAAGAATAATGGAAAAGACACAGCTTTTACATTTGCGGTGATTATAGTACGATGGTATAATCGGATTAGAAATATGTGCTTTGGAGAAATATATATGAAAAAAACGCTTGCTTTCAGAATATGGGTATTTTTTGTGATATGTGTACTAAGTTTATCTGCATTTCCGATATGTATAAGTGCTGAACAGGAAAGCATTTCATTTATATGGGAAGAAAACAGTGACGGTTCGGTGAGTATAAAGGGCGTTGAAGCGGATTTTACGGGTATGCACCTTGAAATACCCGAAAGCATAAACGGAAAAACGGTTACTGCTGTTGCAAGTTATGCTTTTTACGGAAACAAAACCGTTAAAAGTGTTGTTATACCTGATACGGTCACTCAAATAGGAAACTCGGCGTTTTGCGGTGCTTCACTGCTTGAAAGCGTGGACATGGGAGAAGCGGTGGAAGTATTGGGGGAAAGTGCTTTTGCCGCCTGCGAAGAGCTTTATAAAATAAATTTTCCCGATTCTCTTAAAACCGTGAGTGATTATGTATTCTTTTGTTGTGAGGCATTGGGAAATGTAAAATTCTCGGATAATCTTAACAGTATAGGCCGCTTTGCGTTTCAAAGCTGTACTTCACTGAGAAGTGTGGAATTCGGTGAAAGTACCGACAGTATAGGAGACCATGCATTTGCGGACTGCTTATTGCTTAAAGAAGCTGTTTTTTGCGGTAGTGTACCTTCACATATAGGCGAGAATGTATTCAAAAATACTGCCGACGGCTTTGCGATATACTACTTGACCGAAAATGCTTCAGTGTGGAAAAATACCGATGCTTTTGAAGGATATCATATTTATGAATATGAAAATAAGAACGATGGCGGAGAATTTGAATATACGGAAATCGACGGCGGCATCGAAATAACCGCATATAACGGAAGCGATAAAGTAATCGAAATACCGTCATGTATAAACGGAAATGAAGTAATAAGCATCGGAAAAAATGCATTCAGAAACAATACCGATGCAGAGTCCGTGATAATAACCGACAGCGTTGTTTATTTGAAAGAAAATGCTTTTTACGGTTGTAAATCATTAAATACGGTTGCAATAGGTGCAGGCTTGTCGGCTATAGGCGACGATGCTTTTATGGAATGCGATTTATTGAAAACATTTGCGGTTTCACCGTCAAATAAAAAGTATACTGCCAACGACGGTATACTCTATTCAGATGACGGCAAATGCCTGGAAATATGTGCAGTCGGAAAAACAGGAGAAATAGTAATTCCTTACGGCATAGAGGTTATAAGCAGAAGGGCTTTTGCAAATTGCAAAAACATAGATAAGCTAACAGTTTGCGATACAGTGCTTGAAATAAGGGAAATGGCATTTGCGGATTCGTCCGTCGAAACTGTTATTATGCCAAACACGGATTTAAAACTTGAAAATGCTGTTTTCATGAATTGTGGCAAGCTTGAAAATATTACTTTGCCAAGCGGAATAAATCAAATAAGCAATGCAATGTTTTGGGGCTGCAGCTCGCTGACTGATTTTATTTTGCCCGAGAATGTGGAAAAAATAGGAGAAGAAGCATTTTCAAACTGTGACAGTCTGAAAAACATTGAATTAAATGCTAATCTTAAAAGCATTGGCGTTGCCGCTTTTGCAAACTGCTCGGCGATTGAAAATATATTGCTTCCCGATGGAGTTTTGTTGATAGATGAGGCCGCTTTTGCTTGGTGCGATACGCTTAAAAACGTAAAAATACCGGATTCTGTCGAAAAACTCGGAGAAGGTGCGTTTGAAGAATGCACAGCACTTGAATCGGTTACACTTTCAAAAAACTGTAAAGCACTTGAAAATTATGCTTTTTCAAAATGCTCGGCTTTGCAGAAAATCATAATTCCCGATGCGGTTGTTTCAATAGGGGAAAGAACTTTTGAAAACTGCACATCTCTCAAAAAAGTTGAATTGGGAGCCAATGTTAATGAGATAGGTTACAGGGCTTTCGCCGATTGTACGGCTTTGGAGAAAGCTGTATTTTGCGGTACTGTTCCGAAAAAAGTCGGGGAAGCTGTATTCGATAACAGCAACGAAAATTTCAAAGTGTTCTATCTCGAAGAAAATGAGGCGGCATGGGGGAAGCTGTCGGGAACATGGTGCAATGCACCGATAGAGATTCTTAAAAATCTGCTTTTGGGAGATGTTAACGGTGACGGTAAGATAAACTCAAGAGATATTGCCGCCATGCAGAGAGAGGTTTTAAGTCACTATCTTGATGAAGACGCTATGCTCTGTGCTGACATGAACAGCGACGGTAAAATAAACTCAAGAGATATTGCTTCATTACAAAAGTTGATAACGGCGTGAATATCTGATAGAATATGAATGTTTAAGTGTTTTTTAATTTGGAGAATAATATGCGAAAGATAACAGTGTGCCTTTTGGCTTTGCTTTTTACATTTGTATTTGCAGCTTCTGCGTTTGCACAAACAGTTTTATATGAAACCGACTTTAGTGATGAAAACGGTTGGTATACGGATATGTGGCAGAGCGGAGATACTGCCGATGTAGAGTTGATTGACGGCAATGCCGCCGTGCTTATATCCGCCCGGAGTGAAAACGATATTCGCTACTGCCGTGAATTTGACGTTGAGCCGAATTCTTTTTACCGTTTGACCTGCAAAATAAAAACCGAGAATGTTCAAAACGGCAACGGTGCAAATATATCAATATTGAATTCGTTTGCAACTTCACAGGCGGTGCTCGGAACAAATGATTGGCAGGATATTTCATTAGTCGGTCAAACGGCTGAACAACAGAACAAAATCACGGTTTGCCTGCGTATAGGCGGCTACGGTGCAACAAGCACGGGTAAAGCTTGGTTTGATGATTTAAAAATAGAGAAGCTTGATGATGCAACGGGCCTTGAAGTGGCATCGTTTGCTGAATTTGAAGCTTCATCGGGCTCGGATAATAATGCCGATAATTCAAATTCAACGGAAGAAAATCAAAATAAAGGAGCTGATACGGTGTATCCTACGGCACAGGAGGTATATGACCTCTTAACTCTTTTTGTGGCAATGGCGATAATACTGCTTGCAATAGGCTTTGCGTGCTATTGGTTCTTCATAAGAGAACAAAGCTGTATTGATAAGGGAAGAACACTTTTTGAAAAGAAAGCCTCGCTTCTGCCTGTTGTGTACATACTTATGGGTGCATTTGCCTTAAGAATAATACTTGCAGCTTGCATTAAAGGCTATTATTTCGATGTAAACTGCTTTACATTCTGGGGTATACGAGCCGCAGAAACACCTCTTGGTCAGTTTTACGATTCATGGTGTGACTATCCTCCGGGATATATGTACGTGCTTGCTTTGATGACGAAGATAGCGAACTTGTTCGGTCTTACAAGTGGTACGGCAGGTTATATGTTTGTTATAAAGCTTCCTGCAATACTTTGTGATCTTGGGGCGACATATCTTATATATGCACTTGCAAAACGCAATAACATGACAAAGGCTGTTACATATACGCTTACGGCATTCGTGGCATTTTCGCCTGTTATGGCATTCATATCGGGTGCATGGGCACAGATAGACTCGGTGCTTACAATGCTGCTCATAGCATCTGCCATATTGCTTTGTGACAAAAAACTCATATGGGCAGGTCTTGTGTACGGTGTTTCAATAGTTGTAAAGCCGCAGGCACTCATGGTAGGCCCCGTCTATGCGTTGGTATACCTTATGTATATCATCGATGCAAAATCAACTCAGGAACGCATTGAATCTCTTTGGAAAACAGTTGTTGCGGTATTATCGGCATTTGGCGTTATATTTCTTCTCTTCATCCCGTTTGTACCGATGGAAAGCTCGGAAGGACTGTTTGCTTACATAGAAAAGCTTGCGGTATTCATATATGAAAAGTATTTCAGTACGCTCGGCGGTTATGATTATGCAACCATTGAAGCATACAACCTTTTCGGACTTGTGGGTGCAAATTGGAGACCGTCATCCGAAATATTTGCGTTTGGATTAAGTTACAAGGAATTCGGCACGATTATGATGGGCGTATCGGTTGTTGCCTCGTGGGTGCTGTATATACTCGGCAGAAAAAAGAACAAGCATTGCGTTTTCTTGGTTATGGCATTCTTGCTGTTCTCGCTGTTTATATTCGGACATTATATGCACGAGAGATATTTGGCTCCCGTACTTCTGCTTATCTTGGTGGCTATGTGCGGCTACAATGACAGACGTTTGTTCATGGCATTTGTTGCAGTAAGTGCAGGCTTGCTTGTGAACGTTTTGGGAGCATTTACGATAATTTATCCCATAGTGGACGGAAACGCTACACGTGCAGGTTGGGGCGAAAACTATAATAACTTCATAGTTATAGGCTCGATAATCAATTTGCTTGCATATGCGTTTTTCACATATACCTGCGTTTCTCTTACCGCAGGAAAAAATACGCTTGCAACAGCGTCACCTTTGAAGAACAACACAAAAAACAACAAGAAAAAGTAAGACAGAGTATTAAGGAGGATAAATAATGCGAAAGATTATCGTTACACTGCTTACTATGCTTTTGGTGCTTATGCCTGCAATAAGCGGTATGGCACAAACTCCCGAAGCAGAATTACCGACCGCATCGGCAGATGCAACTTTGGAGGCAGAGTATGAGGAACTTATAAGATGTGGAAGCTTTGACGGTG
>JAZNWT010000089.1:0-4932 GCA_045593465.1 Clostridia bacterium | reverse complement strand
GCTCTAAAAGCTGTCTTGCTCTTTTTGCGACTACAGTAACCAACATATAGCGGCATCCGACTTTATCCTGTATATCATTCAAAGCAGGTTTGTTCATCATAATTACTCATTACCTCCAAGTATCTTTTTTGTTATCTCACTGTTTCTGAAAACACGAAGATGCTCCGACTTTATAATAGCTTCAACATCTGCAACAGCCTTTAAAAGAACCGAGTTAACAACTACATAATCGTAACGAGGTATATATTTCAATTCTTCAAAAGCCTGTGCAAAACGCTTGTCAACGGATTCCTGTGACTCGGTACCTCTGCCTATAAGACGTGTTTTGAGCGTACTCATTGAGGGAGGTGCTATAAATACGGTAACCGCATCGGGGAATGTTTCTTTAACACGCATTGCACCCTGAACATCGATCTCAAGTATTATATCGTTTCCTGCCTTAAGCTCTTCTTCAACATATGCACGGGGTGTGCCGTAATAATTTGTTCCGAATACGTCCATGTACTCCAAAAACTCATTATTTTCGATCATCTTTTCAAACTCTTCCCTTGTTTTAAAGAAATAGTTTACGCCGTCAATCTCGTCTTTTCTGGGTGCTCTCGTGGTTGCCGAAACCGAAACCTTAAAATTCTTGTTGTTGTCAAGCAAGCACTTGCATACCGTACCCTTACCGACACCCGACGGGCCCGATATCACTATAAGAAGACCTTCTCTGTTATTACGCATACTGTTCCCTTTCCTCACTCAATATTCTGAACTTGCTCTCTTATTTTTTCAACCTCGGCCTTTCCGTCTATAACAAAGCTTACTATTTCTTTGTCATTTGCTTTTGAGCCTATGGTGTTAAACTCTCTGTTCATTTCCTGAACCAAGAAATCGAGCTTTCTGCCTGTTGCTTCATTTGATTCAAGCAATGCCTTCATTCCTTTTACATGGCTTTTGAGCCTTACGATTTCTTCATCAATGCTTGCCTTATCCGCAAATATGGCAACTTCCGTAGCAAGCCTCTGCTGATCTACCTCAACATTTGATAACAGCTTTTCGATTCTTTCACAAAGCTTCACCCTGTATTCTTCAACCACCAAAGGTGCTCTTTCTTCTACTGAAGCTGTAATGCCGCTTATAACGTCAAGACGCTTAAAAAGGTCCTCTGCAAGTCTTACACCCTCTATGGCACGCATTTTTTTGAGTTCTTCAACCGCTTCACACAAAGCAGTCTGTGCCAAAGCTAAAAGTGCCTCCCTATCCTCTTCCGCACTTATGACCGTAACAACGTCCTGAAACCGCATTGCCGATGTAAGTGTTATATCATCTTCAAGAGAAAATTCCTCTGCCGCACTTCTTGCACCTTCAAGATAAGCAGACAAAAGACCTTTATCTATTTCAACCGTCTTACTGTCATTTCTCAAATTACGGTAATTAACAAAAACATCCACGTGACCTCTTGAAAGACGCTCGGATAACTGTGTTCTGAACATATCCTCCAAAAAGCTTATCTGTCTGGGCATACGGTAACCTACGTCCAGATAGCGATGATTTACACTCTTTAATTCTATTGTTATTTCACGACCGTCCGCCTGTGCAGTTGCTCTGCCAAAGCCCGTCATACTGCTGACCATCGAAATTCCTCCAATTTTACTGAATAGCAATTATAGCATATTTTTAACCGTTTGTACAGTTGTTGAACAAAAAAAGGAAAAGCCCTCTGTCATAAGCCGACAGAGGGTTTTTCTCCTTTTATGCTTTACATTTGTTATTCTACCTCAACTTCTTCTGTTGGCAACAATACCTTTTCGAAGCTAAGCTTTTCTAATACCTCAAGATTAGTTTCTGTATCAGAAGAATAGAATAATACGTACATGCATTCGCCTTCATATAAGAAAAATGCTCGTTCATTAGAATCTGTTTCCGAATCCGGCTTATATATTACAGGAATATTCTGCCCACCTACATTTGCAATAATCTCCTGATAGCCTTTACTTTCAAATTCTTCATCACTCATTTCAACCTTATAACCCTTAAACCAGTCTCTGTAATTTGCCTGTATTTCCGCTTTATCCTCTTCGTCAGTTAAAAAAACACACGGTCTTATTTTAATACCTTATTCTTCAAATTTTTCAAGTGAATAATCGTAGCCATAACCCCATTTTACGGTGTCGCCGTTCAATCCGGTAGAACACTCGTGAATTTTTTCAAACTGTACAGGTTCACCGTCATAATATGGCACCCATACACCGCCGTCTTCTTCGATGGATTCGTAATACTTGTATATTTTATCATACCTTTCTTCTTTATTTTCTATCCATGTAAAGAATTCATCTAACGTATCAAACATCATTTGCATAGGAGGTTCATCATTTGACGGTGTAACAACCGGTTCTAACGATGGTTCTGCTGTTTCTACTGGAGTTTCCGTCTCTTTAACTTCATATTTTCCGATTATTATCTTCTGAACCATGCTCAAATCTTTAGAGTTTACGATTCCGTCTTCGTTAACATCGCCTATAAGACCTGCACTTACCATCTTAGGCTTTGCCAAGCTACCTATGCAGGCAAACAACATTATAGCAGACATTATCACCAGTGCAGCTTTAGTTAGTTTTGTTACCCTTTTGTTCATAGTTTCATCCTACCCTCCTTAATTATTATTTATTTGCTACTTTTGCATTTATTGGTATTTCCATTGTATTGTCAGTTTTGGTTTTTGTCAACAATTTATTTGGGTTTTATTTCCCTGTATGTTTATTATTTGTTTCATTGTTTGTTTTTGATAGTCTATATTTTAGAATTTAGAATAAATAAAAAAGACGCCTTTTCAAGCGTCTTTTCATGCTTAACTTCTTTTAGTCATAGCTTTGTATCAAATGCACATATTTAAAATCCTACATATAAAATTAAGACTTGTTCTATTCCTCATAAATTCGTGCAGGTCTCGACGAAAGACGGCACAAAATCTCATTTTTATTGCAATTTGCAAGTTGTGCGGCTTCACTTACGGAGAGTGTATTATTGCTTCCATCGCCGTATATTATTGCAATATCGCCTTCTTTTACACCGTTTGCATCCGTAACATCGGCAACGCATTGATCCATGCACATAATGCCTATAATCGGACATTTACAGCCGTTTACGGTTACATAACCTTTTTCGTTACCCAAAGCACGTGGATAACCGTCCGCATATCCAAACGGCAGTGTTGCTATAATCGAATCACGATTTGCTTTCCAAAGAAAATCATAGCCCACACCCTCGCCTGCTTTAATGTGCCTTATTCTTGAAATGCAGGTCTGCATGGACATAATGGGAGTTACTTTAAGCTCATCACTTTCAAAGCTTTTCATTCCAAAAAGCACTGCACCCGGGCGTATCATATTAAGTCTGAAAGTAGGATAATCCACTGCACTTATACTATCGGCTATATGGCGGTATTTAAAGCTGTGACCGCACTTTTCCAACTCATTCACTATGCTCATAAACTTATTGAGCTGAATTTCATCAGACGCCCTATCTTTCAGTGCCAAATGAGAATATATGCCCTCTGCATAAATGTTTTCATAATAAAGTATGCTTTTTAATTCTTCGATATCGTCTATGCCCAGGCGGTTAAAGCCTGTTTCCACCTTAATATGCACGACTGCACGCTTTTTAAGCTCTGCCGCCGCTTCACTTAAAAGCTGTGCCTGATGGGCTGAAAACACGGTCAGCACAATATTGTTTTCAACTGCTTCTTTCAAAAAACGGTCAGGCGTATAGCCAAGCACAAACAAGGGTGCATTGGGAAATTCCTCTCTTAAATACAGTGCTTCTTCAAGCCGTGCAACAGCAAGGTATGTAACACCGCAGTGAATCAAAGTCTTTGCAACCTCTTTTGCCCCGTGACCGTAAGCATTTGCCTTTATTACAGCCATTATGGCAATATCATGCCCGACAAAATCACGCAATGCTTCAAGATTATTGCTCAATTTTTTAAGCGACACACATATTCTTGTATCGTTAGCTATCATAACGGCTTCTCCATGAGCTTAAGTACACCTGCTGCAACAAGAGTAAGTCCAGTCATTATGCATTTTTCGTCGGGTGCGTATGTATCACTGTGTAAAGATTCGCAAGGCTCGCCGACTTTAGCTGTGCCAATATTGAAATAACATCCCCTTGAAGCATTTGCAAAGTATGCAAAATCGTCCCCACCCATGCTCGGCGTATAATTGATTATTACATTCTCATCGCCCAATACACGGCGTGCCTCATCTGCAACAGCCATTGTAACTTCAAAATCATTTACAAGTGCAGGATAATTGTCTTCAAGCTTTATCTCGGCTTCTACACCGCAGGAAGCGGCAACACCGTCAACTATCTGTTTTATATGTGCTTTAACTGTTTGAGCGGTTTCATTATCCAAAACTCTTACAGTTCCGCTCATATCAACTTCGCCTGCAACAATATTATTCTTTGTTCCGCCGTTTATTGTTCCCACTGTAACAACCACGGGCGTTGTAGGTGCAGTCAATCTGCTGTCAACAGTCTGCAACGCACATACCGTTTGAGCCGCCGCCACAATAGCATCTCTGCCTTGTTCAGGGTGTGCACCGTGACACGATTTCCCTTTTATTTTAATACCCATCTCTATAACTGCCGCATTCATTTTTCCGGGTGTAAACAAAGCAGAGCCCAAAGGTATCGACGGATCAACATGAATACCGAGTGCCGCATCGACTCCCGGATTTTCCATACAGCCTTCTTTAACCATTACTTCAGCACCGCCTATACCTTCTTCGGCAGGCTGAAAGAACAGTTTTACCATGCACGGAAGCTCATCTTCCATTGACTTGAAAATCTTTGCCGCTCCCATCAATACAGCAGTATGCACATCATGTCCGCAAGCGTGCATTACACCCGAATTTTTAGAAGCGTAAGGAAGCCCCGTTTTTTCCT
>JAZNWT010000088.1:0-21523 GCA_045593465.1 Clostridia bacterium | reverse complement strand
AAAATAGTATCTTTTATCGCATTCTCTGTTATGGTATCGAGATTGCTTGTTGCTTCATCAAAAATAATCAGATCTGGGTTTCGTAATAATGCTCGTGCAATTGCGATACGCTGTTTTTGACCGCCTGACAAGTTTTTGCCGTTTTCATCAAGAAATGTTTCATATCCAAAAGGCAGTTCACTTATAAACTCATCTGCCCTTACCATTTTGCAAGTATTTTTAATTTCTTCACCGGAAACAGCTTCGTTTCCCAACAAAAGATTATTCTTCACGGTATCGGAAAACAAAAATGTATTTTGGTCTATATACGCAATTTTATTCCTTATTATCTCCAACGGGATATTATCTAAATCATTACCGTCTATCGAAATAGATCCTTTTTCCGCTTTATAGAACCTTAATAAAAGCTTTGCTAAAGTCGTTTTTCCGCATCCGCTTTCACCTACAATGGCAATTTTCTCGCCTTTGTTGATTTTTAAAGATAAATCTTTAAGCACCAATTCATGATTCCCGTAGCGAAAATCTATATTTGAAATTGATATATTCTCAAACGGCAGTGCCTTTTCAAGTTTTGTATCGGATTCTTCGACGGCAATATCCAACACATCGTTTAATCTTTCTGCGGCAATTATCGCTGTTTGCATCATTGGCTGAAGTCCTATAAGATTTTTAATAGGTTCGGTGAAGTATGCCAATAAAGCATAAAAAGTTATGAGTGCTCCGACTGTTACTTGATTTGCCAAGACCATACCGAAACCAACCCATAGTATGACAATAGTTCCTGCAAGCTCAATAAAATTGCATATCGCATCTTGCGAGATAGATATAAGGCTGTTCTTAAATACCGAATTTATGAGCCGTGTAAATTTGGAATTATTGCTGTCTTTTGCGGAATTTTCAGCCGTATATGCTTTTATGGTTTCAACCCCATCAATGGATTCTTTTAAATACGACTGCACTCTTGCATTATTCTCCATAACTTCACGGTTGATATTTTCAAGCGGCTTTTTGTAAAAAAGAATAACAATCGCATACAGAACTATAACCACCAAAGAGATATAGAACAAGGTGCTGTTTTCCGTATAAAGAATAACTCCGCAGGCAACCACCATAATCGAATCCAATACTAATGTTAATGTTGCTCCCGACACTGCTTCCCTGATGGCATCTGCATCGGAAAAGCGTGACAGATATTCTCCGGTTTTGCGTGTATTAACGGCAGAAATCGGTAAATCCATTATATGATTGTAGTAAGGAATCATAAGACGTATATCTATTTTTTTAGATATCAGCGATATCAGATAACCCCGTAAAAACTGAATTGCCGCCTGCAAAACATAAAGTGCAATCAAGCAAATAAAGAACATATTAAAATCAGAGGCATTGTCGGTAACGAACCCTATTATCTTATCAAAGACGGTTGCCGATTCTTCCAAAGTTTCTTCCGTTACATGCTCGTGTTCATCCGTGCAATCATCCTCGCAAACCACCGCTTCATTAGTGTTGTAAAAATCATCTATTATAATTTCAAACACAAAAGCTCCGATTATTCCTATAGCAGAAATAAACAACGATAAAACAAGAACTGACGCAAGCTTTGTGTATTGCCCTTTTAAAAGCGAAAAAAACTTCTTAAAATCGCCTTTTTGATAATCACCTTTTTTAAAAGCTGCCGTTTTCTCAAATGCAATAACATATCCGTCCCACATTTGTGCAAATTGTTCAACAGTATACTTTAGCTTGCCTTTGGCAGGATCGCATACCACGATTCTGCTGTTTTTTATATTTAATACAACTACAAAGTGTTGCATATAATCTTCATTGATAATATGAGCAATAAACGGAAAACGTATTTCGCCCTTATGAATACTGTCGAGCAATTCGTTTATGTTTCCTAAAAGTGCTTCTGCTTTCAAACCGATTTTTTGAGCAGCATCACAAAGACCGTATAGGTTTGCACCGTTTTGGTCTGTTTTTGTAAGCTCTCTAAATTTTGAAATAGGATGTTTTAATCCATAATGCGATGCTATCATTGACAGGCACGCTGCACCGCAATCACGTTCGTCGTGTTGTTTTATGATTTTCATTTTTTAAAGCCGTGGAATGAAAGGACTATTCCCTTTCATTCCAAATTTACATTTGATTGTATTAAGCTTTGCATTTGAAGAATTGATGCACGAAGGCTTTCCAGCTAGAAAAAAGACCATTTACTTTAATTTTTTTTCCACAATTAGGGCACTGCCATGTAGCACCGCCTTCAACATTACGCATTTCCATAGCATTAACTTTCTTCATTCCATTTCACCTCCTTTTCAAAAAAGTGTGTGTATAGCAAGATGGAATAGTCATCATACTATTAAATAAAATCATTTTTCTTTATCGGGTTTTTGGTAAGTTTTCTGCCTTTGTGATAAAAGCAGAACAGTTGCTAAGCAAAAATGAATGCAGCTCACCGTAAATGTAACAAAATGTTACATTTACGATTGTAACATAACGTTACAATAAAGGCAACAGGTGAATTTAATGATAGGTCTTAAAACTATTCGAAAAAAGAGAAATCTAAACCAACAAAAAGTTGCAATGGATTTAAATATATCGAGAGAAGCATTATCTTATTACGAAAACGGCAGGCGAGAGCCCTCCTTGGCTTTGTTGTGTGCCATGTCGGAATATTTTAATGTGTCAATCAATTATTTGATTACCGGTGAAGAGTTTAAAAAGAGATAAATTATAAGGGCGGATAATATCCGCCCCTACGAATTCCCAAAATAATTGTTGTCTGTGTTTGGTACATACCGTTATAAAATAATATCCGTTCTGCGAATAAGCATGATCTTTTAATCTTATTTGTTTTCGCTTTGGTAATTCACTCATTTTCTTGTTTTGCTTATGTTGCTTTAACACTCGCTCAAAGGCAAGTCTTTGAGCGAAAGCGAAGCTCTTATGAGGCTACTATTCTCTGCACCCTCGCCAAATCCCTTGAGTTTATATCTTCATCGCCGTTTATATCTCCTGCAAAAAGTGCTGCATCGGTCAAAAGCGTAACCTCGGTAATATGCCTTTGAAGAGATGCTATATCACGGGAGTTCACTTTACCGTCGGTCGTTACGTCACCCGTCACGATTATGATGAGTGACTCTTTTTCTTCGCCGTCAACAGTAAGTACAACTTTATATCCTGTGCCGACTGTATATGACGCATCAACCGCCGCACCGTTTTTGTCAATTACAGACACGCCGCCCGTTGCCGTAAACTGTTCAAGCAGCTCATTTACCGAAGTATTGCCGTTAACTCCCATGAGCATACCGTTGTTTACGGTTAACGTACTGTCTTCTTTAAGCTCAAGTGCTGTAGCCGAAGCCGCATTCGATATTGAAGTAAGAGGATAGCCCATAAAGCTTGCTTCGCCGTTCGGTGCCCAGCTTGAAGCAAAGGATAAGTCATATGTTATCACAAATGTTTCTGCCGCATTGTCAAACACGCCCTCACCCATTGTTGGTGCACTGCCTTCAAAAACAGCATTTTCGAGCATATTGCAGCCAAAGAACGCATTTATTCCTATTTCGGTGACACTTCCGGGTACTGTTATTTTTGCAAGCGATGTACAGTCACGGAAAGCTAAATCGCCTATATATTCAAGTGTTTTTGGAAATTGAATACTGCTTAATGCCTTGCAGCCGTTAAATGCATAGGTTTCTATTGTTTTAAGCCCTTCGGGAAGCGTTACCGTTTCAATATTTGTGCAATAGCCGAATGCTGAAACACCTATCTGCTCAACACCTTCTGCAACTTCAACATTTTCAGACTTGTTTGCAGGATATGCTATCAGTTTTTTACCGTCTTTTGAATATAACACACCGTCAAGTGAAGCAAAATCGCCGTTATCTTCGGATACCGATATGCTTTCAAGCATATCACATCCCGTAAAAGCATATATTCCGAGCGACTTTAATCCTTTTCCGATACTTATGCTTTTCAAAGATGTACAGCCTTCAAATACCGATGATTCTATGCTTATAACACTGTCCGGAATGTCGATGTTTTCAAGCGACCAGCAATAAACAAACGCAAAACTGCCTATCGTCTTTACCGTATCAGGTATCGTTACTTTTGTAATCTCTGTGCAAAATTCAAATGCCGATTCACCTATTGCCGTTACAGGCATTGACTCTATGCTTTGGGGAATTATTATTTCACCCATTGCATCTTCTCTGCATTTTGTAATGGTGATTTCTCCGTCCGATACACTGTATTCAAAATCACCGTAGGAAGAAAAGACCTCCGTTTCAATTGCAAACGCACTCACGCACGAACACATCATGCATATACATACAAACACTGCAATCAAATTTTTACCGAACAGTCTTTTCATAAAAACCCCCACTATTACCGTATCAGAATATTCTGTATGCACAATAGTATGTTCTCTGCCAATAGCTGCTTGTGCATGAGCCTATAACTACTTTTGTGCTTGTGCTTGAAGCGTGTATCATAGTACCGTCACCCAAAGCAATACCTACATGGCCTTTGGAATCGGACATTTTAAATACTATAACATCGCCTTTTTTAAGATCCTCAAGGTCGGACTTTATTCTCTGATATTTACTGCAGGTACGCCATGCTCTTGACGTCATATAGCTCTGCTTTACGCCTGCCTGATTCAAGCACCAATATACAAAACCCGAGCAGTCGAATGTATTGGGGCCCTTGCCGCCCGATACATACTTACAGCCAAGCTTACTCTTTGCAACCTCGATGAACTTGCTTACACTTGCACCGTTTGAGCTTGATGAGCTTGAACTTGACGAGCTTGAGCTTGATGAACTCGATGAGCTTGAACTCGACGAGCTTGAGCTTGACGAGCTCGATGAGCTTGCTTTCTTTGCATTGCCCGAACGCAATACAGCCATTGTCTGCTGTCCAACCTTGCCGTCAACCGTCAAGCCGTTACGTTTTTGCATTGCACGGACTGCCGACTCTGTCTGTGAGCCGAAATAACCATCAACCGTCTTTAAATAGTTAAGCTCTTTAAGTATTTTCTGAACGTTTCTTACCGTGTCACCACTCATGCCGATTGTAAGTGCATTTGCCTGTGCATCGGATGACATAAGAAGCTTCTTTGTTTCAAGACCTATATAACCGTCGGAAATAAGACCGTTTATTTCCTGGAAAAGCTTTACTGCGGCAACCGTGTCCTTGCCGAAATTACCGTCCGGCTCTGTCGTAAGATAGCCGAGCTTTGCAAGACGTTTCTGGTACGAAAGAACTTCATCGCTCTTTTCGCCGTATTTTGCAAAATTACCGATTGCATCACCGCTGTATAAAAGCTCTCTTGTATTTTCGCCTATCTTACCGTCAACAGTAAGGTCATTCATTTCCTGGAACTTCATTACAGCCTCGGATGTGCCCTCTCCGAACACACCGTCTGCGGCACTGTTGGAATATCCAAGCTCACGAAGACGTGACTGCATAGCCTTTACGTCCTCACCCGTACTGCCTATGGTTACCATATACTTTTTAGCGTCCGACGACATGAGCATATCGTATGTTGTCGGACCGATTATACCGTCTGCATCCATCTCATGATCACGCTGGAATATCTTTACGGCACTGTATGTTATATCGCCGTAATAGTCCGTGGGCTCATCATAGTCCATGTACCCAAGCTCCATAAGGCGTTCCTGTATTTCCATTACTATCTGTGCATTCTGACCTTTTGTAAGATAGAGCGGTGTTGGAGTGGGTATGGGTGTTTCGGTGGGAATGGGACTCTTTTGATAAACAACTGTTACAACGCCCTGTTCGTCACCCGCGTCACCCGAAACAGAAACAGGCGACTGTGTCTGTTTTACATCGTTTATAACATATTGACCGTCATTGTTATTTGCAGGCACATTTCCCTTTGACGAAAGCAATATTACGGTTGTGGGAACAGCAATGACTGCAAGCACCATAGCAATACAGGCTGCCAATGCACCCGTCTTTTTTGCCTTGACATCATTAACGAAGTTTTTCCAATACGACTTAAAGCCGCCGTTCTTTCTGAACTTGCGGCTTGAAATTGATACATTGCGTACAAAACGCTTATATCCTGTTTCTGCTTTTGCAATAAAATTTTTAAGTATATTTCTCATACTCGCATTATACCACATTTAATGTGTCATACTCGTTAAAAATAAGTAAACACATAGTGGCAATTGTTAACCGCCGTAAACTTCACGCTTCAAAACGCCTATATACGGCAAATTCCGATAACAACCGGCATAATCAAGACCGTAACCCACCGCAAATTCATTGGGAATTTCAAAGCCCTTGTAGTCGGGAGTTATTTCACATTCACGTCTTTCGGGCTTGTCGAGCAAGCATACCACCTTAAGTGATGCAGGCTGGCGTGACTGCAAGAGCGTCGTAAGATGGTTCAATGTTAAACCGCTGTCCATTATATCTTCAACTATAAGCACATGGCGGCCCGTAATGCTTGTATCCAAATCCTTTGCAATACGCACGATACCCGATGTCTTGTGCCCGTTGCCATAACTTGACAAAGACATGAAATCCATCTCCATTTTGCAGTCGATTTGGCGGCAAAGGTCTGCATAGAAAATTGACGAGCCCTTGAGAATGCACACCAAAAGAACATTCTTGTCCGCATAGTCTTCACTTATCTGTTTTCCAAGCTCTGCAACCTTTTTCTGTATCGTTTCCTCGTCGAGCAATATGCTTTGAATATCGTCTTTCATATTTGTTTTTAATAACTCCGTTCCTGATTTTTTATCATAATATGTTATTTTGAGTATTTTGTTTGTGTTTTCGGTTACTTTAAGCTTATCGTTTATTGTGAAACCCGGTACAAAACAAACTTCATTATCGGCACATACAAGCGGTATATTTCTTTCGTCCCTCGGTACTTTTTTATCTATAAAAAATTCCTTAAGCTTACGGGTACCCGGTGCACCCAACGGGAATATTCGGTCACCGTTTTGCCTTGTTCGCACACATAATTGCAGTTTTTGAGCTTCCGAAGCATCAAAATACGCAATATTCGGATTTTTTTCTATGTCGCATGCATCAATCAGCTTTGTTTCAAATATTCCGAGCGGTGTTTTTGTTATGCCGTCCAAAACAAGGGGATATGAAAACTCCTCATTGCTTTTCATTGTGCCGAAGAATATTTTATCATAGCTTGTCCACACTTCAACATTTGGCAAATGCAGTCTTGCACCGGTGCGTGCTTCCAAAATTCCTATTACACTTTCAATATGTATCGCCTCAATGTCCGACACCGCACCTGCCTCTGAAAGTGCAAGACGAATAACTCTTGCCTTTATCGCATCATGGAGCGTTGAAATGAGCTTTCTGTCAAAACCGCCGCCACGGCGTGCAGTGTTCAGCATGAACCGTGCTTCCGTGTCAAGATAATCCTCATCTTTTTTCAGTATATCACCCAAACGGCACAGCGTAGGAACTATGGCACTGTTCATGTTATTTTCAATATACGGTATAACTTCAAGCCTAAGCTTGTTTCGGCTTCCATCCGCAACAAGGTTTGTTTCGTCGGTATGATAAACAATACCGTTATCATTAAGATAAGCTTCTATTTGCTTTCTTCTCACAAAAAGCAGAGGACGGATTATTTTTCCGCGTTTTATCTGCATACCCGTAAGACCTGCAAGCCCACTACCCCTTATAAGATGCAAAAGTATGCTTTCCGCCTGGTCGTCCATATGATGTGCAACGGCAATTTTGTCCGCACCGAAGCGAATCCTTGCACGCTCCAAAAAATCATAACGGGCATTTCTTCCTGCCTGTTCAAGCGTTTCCCCATTCTTTGAAGCAAGATACGGCACATCAATGCTTTCGCAAAAAAGCTCAACACCGTAAAATTCACAAAGCTCACGCACAAACTGTTCGTCCGCCACTGCACTGTTTCCCCTGATGCAGTGATTAAGATGAGCGGCATAAACAGAAAAGCCAAGCTTTTGCGATGCAGACAAAAGCGAAACGAGCAGTGCAACAGAATCAGCACCGCCGCTCAACCCCACAACAACGCCCTGACCTTTTTTCAAAAGCGAATATTCACTTATGGTATTCATGACTTTTTCCAACATATATTTTAGTATACTTTTTAAACGAAGATTTGACAAGACGTAGGCTGAAAACATATAATCATTTTTAGATTAAATTGGGAGACATAAAATATTATGAAATTAGGCGTAGTCGGAATGCCGAATGTCGGCAAAAGCACACTTTTTAATGCAATAACGCAGGCAGGTGCACAGTCTGCAAACTATCCTTTCTGCACGATAGATCCCAATGTGGGCATAGTTTCCGTACCCGATGAAAGGCTCGATGTACTTGCGAAGATGTACGAGCCCGACAAGGTAACCCCCACAACAATAGAATTTGTTGATATAGCAGGCCTTGTTAAGGGTGCATACAAGGGCGAGGGCTTAGGCAATCGCTTTTTGTCCCATATTCGTGAGGTTGATGCAATAGTCCATGTTGTCCGCTGCTTTGAGGACGAAAATATCGTTCATGTTGACGGTTCGATAGATCCCGAGCGTGATGCGGAAACGATAAATCTCGAAATGATTTTTGCAGACCTTGAAACAGTTGAAAAGCGTCTTGCAAAAGCTATGAAAGACAGCAAGAGCGGCGACAAAAAGCTGCTTGAACAGGTCGAGCTTTTAAAGCGTATTCAAAAATGGCTTGAGGACGGTAATCCTATCCGCAGTATGAGTGCCGACGAAGAAGAAAAAGCGGCAATAAAAGAGCTTTTCCTGCTCACGGACAAGCCGATAATATATGTTGCAAACATTTCCGAGGACGAAATAGGCGAAAGCGAGCTTCCGATGGTTGAAAAGCTCTATGCAATAGCAAAGAAAGAGAACGCCGAAGCACTCACCATCTGTGCAAGAATAGAAGAAGAAATTTCAGAGCTTGATGCAGAAGAAAAGCGTCAGTTCTTGAATGAAATGGGCATAGGCGAAAGTGGTCTCGACAAGCTTATAAAAGCCTGCTATAAGCTCCTCGGTCTTATAAGCTACCTCACCGCAGGCAAGCAGGAAGTTCGTGCATGGACAATAGAAAACGGCACAAAAGCACCCCAGGCGGCAGGCAAAATTCACTCAGACTTTGAACGTGGCTTCATTCGTGCGGAGATAGTTGCCTACGATACACTTATCGAAAACGGCTCGATGCAAGCCTGCAAAGAAAAAGGTCTTATCCGTTCCGAGGGCAAGGATTATGTTATGAAAGACGGAGATATCACTCTCTTCCGCTTCAATGTTTAATATGGAAAACGCAGAATTAAAAACAGGCCGTTACCGCCATTTCAAGGGTAACGAATACGAGCTTCTATACATTGCAACGCATTCGGAAACACTTGAAAAATTCGTGGTCTACAAAGCACTCTACGGCGATGGCGGCATATGGGTGCGTCCCCTCTCCATGTGGAGCGAAACCGTCACCCGTGAAGGTAAGACTTTTAAAAGATTTGAATATATAGGTGAATGAAAAAACGGATGGGAAACCATCCGTTTTTACGTTCTTACTCCTCACACGCCAGGGCGACTATTGCGTCGGCTATCATGTGGGTATTAAAGAGCAGGTCGTCTATATACATGAATTCGTTTGCCATGTGTATTCGGTTATCCACGCCCTCTTTCTCACAGCCGAACGCAACTGCGTTTTTAAAGGCTCTTGCATATGTGCCGCCACCTATGCTTTTGGGTTTTGCATTTGCATCTCCCGTGTTCTTTTTGTAAACCTCAAGCAATTTGCTTACAAGCTCACTGTTTTCGTCCACAAACAGTGCGTCCTGCTTGCTTGAATCAGTCAGCCCGAATCCCACAAGGGCATTTTTGAGGGAATCGAGGTTTTCTTCACAGCTTTTTGTATGCGGACAACGGAGGTCAAATGTAAGCTTTTCGATACCGTTGCTGTTCCATTCCAAAATTGCGGGATTAACCGTGAGTCTGCCCGATTTATCTTTATAATCAAGCCCCATGCTCTCGCCGTGCATATCGTTTTTTAAACTGCTTACAAGCATTTCTACTGTTTCTCCGTCCTCACCGCCCAAATTCAGCGAGTTTAAGAGTGTGAGCATTGCACAAATTGCATTCTTTCCGTTTTCGGGTTGTGATGCGTGTGCTTCCTCGCCGAAAACGGTTATTGTGCTTCCGTTTTCTGTTTCCTCCACCTCAAAGGGCAAGGGACATTTAGTCATCAGCACATCTTCACGGCTTACGGGTACTTTTGCAACAGCTTTTCCGGGCACGACATTTGCACGTATTCCTGCTTTTATTTCTATATTTGAACTGAATTTCTTATTGAAAGAGGCATGGAGTATGCCTTTTTCGGAGTTTACAACGGGATAATCCGCATCGGGTGAAAATGCCATTGTGGGTATCTCCGCACATTCTTTGTAATGCTTCATACAGCCCCAACCGCTTTCCTCATTACAGCCGAATATTATACGCACTCTGCGTTTGAATTTTTTGTCGGCTTGCTTTACTGCTTTGAGTGCATACAGTGCACACACGGCAGGACCTTTATCGTCCGTTGCACCACGGCCTAAAAGCTTACCGTTACGTACAACACCCTCAAAGGGGTTGGTTTCCCAGCCCTCGCCTGCAGGTACAACATCCAAGTGACAAAGTATTGCAAGCATTTCCTCGCCGCTTCCCGTTTCGGCATAGCCTGCGTATCCGTCAAGGTTTGATATATTTTCAATGCCTAATTCGCTTGCTGTTTTCAATGCAAAATCCAGAGCTTTTTTGTTTTCTTCACCAAACGGTGCATTTTCTTTTGCCGTATCTTCAACGCTTTTAAAGCTTATAAGTGATTTTGCCGTTTCGATTATTTCGTTCTTTTTTGAATCTATCCATGTGTGCATAGCCATACCTCAAAAAAAGTTTATGCTGTGATTATATTCCCAAAGCAACCGTATTGTCAAAAATGCTTAAAAATGATAGCATGAATAAGCAGAAAACTCTGTATAGATAATTATGGAGGATATTTTATGGAAACATTCATTGAGATTTTAAAGTCATTGCTTTTCGGCATAGTCGAGGGCATAACCGAGTGGCTGCCCATAAGCAGTACGGGGCATATGATACTGCTTGAGGAATTTGTATCGCTAAAGGTTTCTCCCGAATTTTGGGACGTGTTCTTGGTTGTAATTCAGCTTGGTGCAATACTTGCTGTTGTTCTTCTCTTTTGGGGCAAGCTTTGGCCTTTCTCGGTAAAGGAAGGCAAGCTTACATCAAGCAAGGAAACCTGGACAATGTGGCTTAAAATCCTCATTGCCTGCGTTCCTGCCGCAATAGTCGGTCTTTTGTTTGACGATTTCCTTGAAGAGCATTTGATGAACTATCTCGTTGTTGCAATAATGCTCATAGTTTTCGGTATCGGATTCATTATTATTGAAAACATAAACAAGAAAAAGCCGAGCAAAATAAACTCGCTTTCCGAAATAACCTACACAACGGCACTCTTAATCGGCATATTCCAGCTTATCGCCGCAATCTTCCCCGGTACCTCGCGAAGCGGTGCAACAATACTCGGAGCATTGCTCTTGGGTGTTTCACGCACGGTTGCTGCCGAATTTACTTTCTTTTTGGCAGTACCCGTCATGTTCGGTGCAAGCCTTTTGAAAATAGTAAAGTTCGGTTTTGCATTCTCGTCATTTGAGCTTTTGATACTCTTAGCCGGCATGATTTCGGCATTCGTCGTATCGCTTCTCTCAATAAAATTCCTTATGGGATTTGTAAAGAAGCATGACTTTAAGGGCTTCGGCTATTACCGCATCGCCCTCGGTGCTCTCGTCATTCTCTATTTTCTGTTAGTAGCATAATATAAGGGGCTCTGCCCCAAGACAAAATCCCCTCCGACACCTTGTAGTGGCGGAGGGGATATTATTATATTTATTCTCACCTGTTTTTGATTACTTTTTACAAAAAAGTAATCGGGATTTAAGGGACAGAGCCCCTTATCTTATACAATCACTTGCCGTGATAGAGCTTCTTTGTTTCATACTGCGGCTCGCAGGTTATATTGACACCGAGTTTTTTGAAAACGGAATCATCAACATGCGAAAGTATGACGCTTGAATGTGCCTGACAGCCCTTAAGCTTGGGAAGCTGTGCAAGTGCAAGAGCGGCCGTGGGATTTGTAGCGGCTGAAATGGAGAGTGCAATAAGTATTTCGTCTGTATGCAGTCTCGGATTGCGATTGCCCAAATGCTTTATTTTAAGCTCCTGAATAGGCTCGATTATTATGGGCGATATAAGGTGAATCTTATCGTGTATATTGCCGAGCAATTTAAGGGCATTGAGCAAAACTGCCGCCGATGCACCCAATAGTGCCGAGGTCTTGCCCGTAACTATTCTGCCGTCTGTAAGTTCAAGTGCAGTTGCAGGCTCGCCCGTTTCTTCTGCACGTGCAAGCGAAGCCGCAATAACCTTTCTGTCATCTGCTGTTACGTTTGCCTGATTCATGAGCAGCTTCATCTTTGCAACAGTCTCACTGCTTGAGAGCCCTTTTCTTGAAGCACACATTTCATTATAGTAACGGCGTATTATCTCCTGCTTTGAAGCTTCACGGCATGCTTCATCGTCTACTATGCAGTTGCCGACCATGTTAACGCCCATGTCGGTAGGCGATTTATATGGCGATTCACCGTATATGCGGCGGAAGATTTCATTAAGCACGGGGAATATTTCAACATCACGGTTGTAGTTAACGGTTGTTTCGCCGTATGCTTCCAAGTGGAACGGATCTATCATGTTGACATCGTTCAAATCAACGGTTGCCGCTTCATACGCAACATTTATGGGGTGCTTTAACGGCAGATTCCAAATGGGGAATGTTTCAAACTTGGCATATCCTGCACGCACACCTCTTTTATGTTCATGATAAAGCTGTGAAAGGCAGGTTGCCATCTTACCGCTTCCGGGTCCCGGTGCCGTAACCACCACGAGTGAACGCTCTGTTTCTACAAATTCATTTTTACCGTAACCCTCGTCACTTACTATTCTTTCAATATCGGAAGGGTAGCCGGGTATACGATAATTCCTGTAAACACGCAAACCGAGCTTTTCAAGACGTGTCTTGAAAGCATCGGCGGCGGCTTGTCCGTTATACTGCGTTAAAACAACACTTCCCACAAGCATACCGATACTGCGGAATGCATCGATAAGGCGAAGCACATCAAGGTCATATGTTATGCCCAAATCGCCTCGTACCTTGTTTTTTTCTATATCACCCGAGTTTATTACTATAACTATCTCTGCATAGTCACGAAGCTGCATAAGCATACGCACCTTACTGTCGGGCTCAAAACCGGGAAGAACCCTTGAAGCATGATAATCGTCAAAAAGCTTGCCGCCAAACTCAAGATAGAGCTTGCCGCCAAACTTCTCAATACGCTCGATTATATGCTCTGACTGCATTGAGAGATATTTTTCATTATCAAATCCAATCTTCATAATAATACGTTTTCTCCCAAAAAACTTACACTCTATATCCTAACCTTTAACGAACTTATTTGCAAGTGTTTCATTCATAAGAATATTATATTATAATACTGTTATTAAGTTATTATCGGAGGCAGTATGGCACGGTTTTTCAAGTTTTTTTCGTTCTTGGCAATTATGTTGTTCTTGTTTTCTTCGTTTGGATGCCAAGTCCCCGATTCACCGTTGCCCACAGAAGCACCCCTGCTTGCTTCGCCTTCACAAGAAGCAGTTTTTTCTCCTCAATCCACAAACGCAGCATCGCTTTCTTTATTCATCGGAATAAAAGAAGATGCCTCTTCGCTTGACGGAATTTTGATAGACGAATATAAAAACGCTCAAAGCAAATGCGACAGTTTGGGAACATATGCCTTTAAGCTTGAAAACGGTTCACTTTTCACCGTACTCATTTCGAGCGGCAACCTTGCAAGCGATACGGACATCGGCTATGCTTTGATAAAACAAACAAGTGACAATGCTTTTTTGGCACTGTGGAGAATAAACGCCGATTATACGGTTTCCGTATCGGGAAACAATGTAACATTCGACGAAATGAATGCGTTTTTAAATGCATTTTGCGTATAAAAAATTTTTAACGGAGGTTCTTTCATGGGAAGAATGCGACTTTTGGATAACGTAATAAACGCCGCAACAAATCAGGTAGAAGGCTTTTGCATACTTAAAAGCGTGCAGATAAAAAGCAATGTTAAAGGCAGTGATTATCTCGACCTCATCCTTGCAGACGCAGGCGGTGAAATAAATGCAAAGCTTTGGGATTATGATATATCAACTCACGGTGTATTCTATACCGATTCCATAATAAAAGTACGCGGCACTGTTACACAGTGGAAGGATACCGACCAGCTGAAAATAGACAGGGTACGCAAAGTAAACGATAACGAAGATATTGATATGTCAAGCCTTGTTGCCTGTGCTCCGTTTTCTTCTCAGTCCATGTATGATACCATCTTCAGCTATACCGAAGAATTTAAGAACAGCGATATTAAGCTTTTGACGCAGTATATACTGAAAAACAACAAGGAACAGCTGCTTCTCTACCCTGCGGCACTCAAACTCCATCACGCAATGCGGGGCGGACTTTTGTTCCATACGGTAACCATGCTCAAATCCGCCGATGCTTTCTGCAAGATTTACAAAGAGCTGTATCCCGCATTAAGTACGGACCTTGTTTTTGCAGGCATTATACTTCACGACATTGCAAAATTACAGGAGCTTAACGTGGGTGAATTGGGACTCGCCACGGCATACAGCGTTAAAGGTCAGCTTTTAGGACATATAAATATAGGTGTGGCAATGCTCGAACAAGCCGCGGCAGAGCTTATGATTGACGAAAAGATAACCACTCTCATTCAGCACATACTGCTTTCGCATCACGGTTCGCCCGAATTCGGCAGTCCGAGAGCACCCATGTTCCCCGAAGCGGAAATAGTAAGCACGGTTGACTTGCTTGATGCAAGAATGTTTGAAATGTTCGATGCACTTGACAATGCATCGGTCGGTGATTTCACCGAAAGACTTTGGGCTTTGGAAAACCGCCAGCTATACCGCCACGGTTTGGAATAATACTCAGCACATCATTGAACCGTAAAGTCTTACGGCCATACGTTTTAAAAGCCTTGCTCTGTTGCGTCCGACAGTACTCGGATCACAGCAGAGCTTTTTTGCTATCTCTGCATCTGTCGCTCCCTTTATATACTTCATCTCAATAGCCAAATAATAAGGATCATCCGTTATATCGCTCATTACCGCCTGCATCTTTCTTACTTCTCGCTCATCTGCCGCAAGCCTTGCACGAAGCTCGCCAAGCTGTGCCTCATGCACCTCCTCGGGATCAAGCCTCATTCCGGGGCGGATAAGCCTTACAAGTGACATGGAATGCCCTCTTAATGCTTCCACGCCGCAGCTTTCAAGTTCCTGCAATTCTTCCCTGTTGTCTTCTATTCTCTGCATAAGTATCGGAAGTGCATAAAGTCGCTTTTGAGTTGCCTGTATAGCTCGCTTTTCAGCCTCTTTTGCACTCAGTCTGTTTTCGCTTCCTCCTCCGTAATGTCTTTCAAGTGCAAGTGAGTTTACCATATAATTTTCGTATTCATCATTTCTATAGTATTTCATCATTATCCTCCTTCTCGAACATTTGTTCGATGTTTTTCTTTTTTATGAGCATACACCCATAAAATGCCTTATGCAAGAGGCGATTTTTGTCGAGTACCAAAAATGGCACTGATTTTAATCAAGTTGCAAGTTCCCTGCAGTTATTGTGCGGTCATTTTGCAAGTAAAACGCAAAATTACTGCACAAAAAACGCACTTTACTTTGCATTTTTACTCTGATATACTTCCTACAATAAAAAGTATATCCCCAAAAGCAGTAAAAGGCTTAGGCAGATTATTTGCCTGAGTCTTTTTTGCGTTTTATGAAAGGAGGTGATTACAATATGAAACTGATATTAAATGGTCAGCCCAATCCCAAGCAAGCAGAGTTTTTCCGTTCAAGAGCAAGACACACCGCATACGGCGGAGCAAGGGGCGGCGGAAAGAGCTGGGCGATGCGGCGAAAGCTTGTACTGCTCTCATTAAAATATCCAAACCTTAACTGCTTACTTCTTCGCCGCACACTTGCAGAGCTTAGAGAAAATCATGTTATACCCCTGCTCCGTGAGTTAAACAGTATTGCAAACTACAATTCAACCGAGCGGGTATTAAAATTCCCCAACGGCTCACGTATAAAACTCGGCTACTGCGACAGCGTAAACGATGTGTATCAATATCAAGGTCAGGAATATGATGTTATAGGCATGGAGGAAGCAACTCATTTCACCGAGGAGCAAATGCACTTTCTCTCCACCTGCAACCGCACCGTACGAAGTGACTTTTCGCCCAGAATGTATTACACCTGCAATCCGGGTAACGTAGGTCATGCATGGGTAAAGCGGCTTTTCATCGACAGACTTTACGACGGAGATGAAAAAGCGGAGGATTACGCCTTCATACCTGCAAGCATTTGGGATAACAAAGTGCTGTTAAATGCTGATGAAAATTATATCCGTCAGCTTGAAAGTCTGCCCGAGGACTTAAAACGGGCACATCTCTATGGTGATTGGGACGTTCATGCAGGGCAGTTTTTCCGTGAATTTTCACGCCAAAAGCACGTTATTGAGCCGTTTGAAATTCCATCATGGTGGAAGCGTTTTCGCTCGATAGACTGGGGTTACAACGACCCGTGTGCCGTGCTGTGGCACGCTGTTGACGGCGACGGGCACGTATATACCTACCGTGAATTGTATGTACGCTGTATGCGTGCGGATACCGTTGCAGCAAAAATTTTGGAGCTGTCGGCAAGCGAAAACATTTCTTATACTGTAGCTTCTCCCGATATGTGGCAAAAACGAGGTGCTGTTTTAAAAAGCGAAGGCGGATTTGAGGGTGAAAGCATTGCAGAGCTTTTTGCTCTTTCAAGCGTACCCTTAACACCTGCAGACAACTCAAGGGTATCGGGCTGGCAACGTGTGCGTGCCTTTCTTGCGGATTCAAATGACTCAACACCTTTTTGGCAGGTATTTTCATGCTGCGAAAACTTAATACGCACGCTTCCGTTGCTGTCATTTGACACTCATAACCGAGAGGATGCAGGACCCGGCGAAGACCATGCTCCCGAATCACTGCGTTATGCGTTAATGTCACGTCCGGGAACAAGCACGGTAAAACCTATAATAAAGCAAGTCCCCTATGATCCGCTTTACACGCCAAAGCAATCGGGGGGCTTCCTTTCATTAAACTAAATTAAAAGCTAAATAAATAAAAACCTAATTTTAAGGAGGAACGACAAATGAAACTTACGAAAGAACAGGAAGCTCAACAGATATATTCGCTTTTTGACGAATTTAAGCAAGCTTATACCGCCGAATGGGAACGACTCGATAACTGCGAAAGGCTGTACCGTGGCGAACATTGGCACAACATTCCCTCGGAGGACTCAAACGAACCCCGTCCCGTAACGCCCATACTTCACAGCACCGTTGAAAACATACGTGCAGACCTTGCCGACAATTTCCCCGAAGCGGTGATAATATCCGACCGTGAAGAATACGACAGCCTTGCAAACATACTTTCAACGCTCATAAAGGAAAATCACACAGAATGCCGTTATTCAAAGGAATTCAGCGAGCTTACTCACGACCTCACGGTAGGCGGCTATATGATACAGGAAACGGGTTATGATGAAACACTCAATCACGGCTTGGGCGGTGCGTTCATACGCCATGTTGACCCGAGAAATATAATGTTTGACCCCTGCTGCACGGATATTCAGGATTCAAGAGCAGTATTTAAATTTACGCCCTACACAAAAGAATGGTTTGAAAAGCATTATCCCGACCGTGTCAGCGAAATGAAAAGCGACCATTTCAGAACAAGCAGACTTCGTGATGATGTTTTGAACGTGCGTGACGATAACAGCATACTTTTGATAGAATGCTGGAAGCGTGAATTTGACTGTAAAACAGGTATGTATTCCGTTCATATGCTTAAGCTTGCCGGCGGAATATTGCTTGAGGACAGCCGTGACCTTAAATCAGAGGGATATTTTTCACACGGAGAATACCCATTTACCGTAACGGCACTGTTCCCACGCAAGGGCTCTTGCTTGGGCTACGGCATAATTGATATGTTCAAGAGTGCCCAGCTTTATTCGGATAAGCTTGACCAAATAGTTATGAAAAATGCACTGATGGCATCGCACAACAAGCTTTTGATAACGGGAGCATCGGGCTTTGACATTGACGATTTGAGAGATTGGAGCAAAGAAGTCCACCGCGGCGAAAACTTAAACGGAGTTACCTGGTTTCCCACATCTCCGCTTCCGTCGTATATCATCGAATTTGCAAATGCAATACGCAGTTCAATAAAAGAAGAAAGCGGTTCAAACGATTTTTCACGCGGCATGACAAGCGGAGGTGTGACTGCCGCTTCTGCCATTGCGGCACTTCAGGAAATGAGCAGTAAGCGTTCACGTCTTGCAATAGCGGCAGTGCATGAAGCTTTCGGCGAAGCGGTACGTCAGGAAATAGAAATAGAGCGTGAGTTTTCCGTATTTTCACGAACTATCACTGTTGAGGACGAAAAGGGCAGACGCACTGTAACGCTTTCTCCCGATATGCTTTATCACAGCAGTGAGCTTGGAAATAAAATACCGCTTGAATTTAAGGTAAGCGTAAAGGTTCAGCGTGCAAATATGTTCTCGGTAACCGCACATAACGAGCTCATGCTTCAGCTTGTAAATTTGGGCATAATAACACCCGATGCGGCACTTGAACTTCTTATGTTCGAGGGTAAACAGCAGGCTTTGTCGCTTATGAAGCAAAAAGCGGTATCGTCACAAAATATCGCAGCAAATCAAAATGATGTATTTTTTTCAAACGATGAGCAAACACTAAGCTCATGAAACAGAAAATAAACATATCAAGCATTGTTGAAACGCTTCGCCGTGAAAGCCGGCGAAAAAACACAACGGACTTTTTCGGCAGTTATACGGGTACGGGCAAAAATGACGAAGTGCCTGTGCAGGATGCGGACGATTTGTAGCATTTCGTCATGCATAAAGTAAATATCCGTATTGGGAAAAGGTCCTGTTCTCAAAACGCAAATAATAAAAGGAGGTCTTTAAGTATGGACGATTATATATCGGACATAAATACCGAGCAGATACTTAAAGTTCTTGAAAAAATCTGCACCGATGAAGGACAAAAGACGACCGACAGGATAACGGCGGCAAAGCTGCTGCTTGAACATACGGACAAAAACACAAATCAAAGCGACGGCATACTCACCGTCGCTTTTGAAAATATTCCGGAAGAATTTTGTTCTTAATTGTATTTGTTATTCGTTATGAATGCTGTTTATTATTAATTCCGTGTACCGTCACCCTGAGCTTTTGCTCGCTTTCTTTCTGCAGCACGTGCTTTCATCTTCTTTTCCATTGAAGTTAAAGCAATAAGTGCGGCAATTGCGAGTACCGACATTACGCCCAAAACTATAAGCACGGTTACAAGCGTGTTGCTTACCGCATTGTCAATGGCTATTCCCATTTCATCAAGAGGATTTCCTGCAGAAGATGAAGGCTGTGCATTTATAACATCGGAAACACCTATATAATCTGCGGAAAGATTTGCAGTATATGTGTACGGATTGCCGACGGGGTCAGTTACCTCAAGCGTAAAAACAAGATCCCTCGGCAAGCCTACATAAATCGTTTCTTCCATCTGATGCGAGCCGGGTTTAACATTTTCAAGCTTGCATATCTCCCCTGCTTCTTTTTCCTTTACCTCAACGGAAGAATAGTATGTGCTGCCCGTGTTATTAACTGTAAATCTGACAGTTATCGAGCCGTTTTCATCAAGAGTCTTTAAAACCGCAACACCAAATTCCATGCCGAGAGATGAGGGATCAATATACGGACGCACAACTCTGCTTTCCGTTTTATCCGTATAAGTTTCACCGCTTGCATCAACACCCGTTATTGTAAACACAACATAGCGTTCTTTCTCGGTAGATACTTTATGTGTAAGCGATTTTGTTTCACCTACCGCAAGGGTAAATGAGTCACTCGTCACGCTCTTTCCCAATTCGTCAACGATTCTTATATCTTTTATCTTCTGGTTGCCGTTATTGGTAAGATAGAGTGTAAATATAACGCCTTCCTCGGTTCCCAAACCCTGTTCGACTTCAACGGTGAGCTTGGTATTTACCATACCCAAGGTCATCGGCTCAACTCCCTCATATGTTCTTGTAGTTGAACCGCTCGTATATTTTACAACGGGCTGTGATATTACGGTTGAATAGCCCATTCTATACTGATAGCTGTATTCGTAGCTTTCGCCTGCGGCTATGGTTATATCAGAAACTATCGGAGAGCTTCCGCCTATTTCCTTATCCGTTATCGAAACATTTGTTATTTCGGAGGCATTTTGATTCTTTACGGTATATTTTATTGTTATCGTATCACCGGGGGCTGCCTGCCTGCTTGAAACAGTGCGTCTTACAGTTATTGAAGTTGCGGCTGTTGCACGCTTTATTGTAACAGAAGCTTCTTTTGATTTTTCCTCACCGTTTTGCGTCCACGATACATCAAAGGTTACCGTCTTATCCAGCATATCTTCGCTGACTGTCACCGTTTTTTCAAAAGTATGCTCGCCGCCCTCGGCAATAACAATGCCCTCTGCAGAAAAGCCGACAGCTTCCGATGAGCTTTCAATGCTGATGGCTTCCATTGCTCCCTCACCGTCATTTTTCAGTGTAAGCGTAAATTTAACTTCGCCTGCCGCAGTAAGCGATGACGGAGATGCACTCACCGACACGGAAGCAAAAGCAACTGCCGAAAAGCACATGGATGCTATCATGATAAATAAAGCAATTATCCATCTTTTGTTTTTTGTTGTCATATACTACAACCCCAAATCAATATAGTCTTCTATATCTGTTTTTTCTACGGTTATTCTGCCGTTTGTAAGCTCTACAAGCTCTGCATTGAATTTTTCGCATTCGCTTTCGGGTATGAAAACGCTTAATTCCACATACTCGCAAAAATTCGAGTCTGCAATCCTTCCTTTTCCCCGTGCATAAGCTTCAACTGTGGAATAATTCTGATAATCCATTTTCACGCTCATGCATACAGCGTGCGTTTTTTTCATTATGCCTGCCGCTTCAACAGCATCCGCCGCACTTCTTGAATAAGCTCTTACAAGTCCGCCTGCACCCAAAAGTATGCCGCCAAAATACCTTGTCACCACACACAGGACATTTGTTATCTCCTTTGCGACAAGTACGTCCATTATAGGCTTTCCTGCTGTTGATGACGGCTCACCGTCGTCACTGAAACGTGCTATTGACGCATTCTTTCCTATTCTGTATGCAAAGCAATTATGCGTTGCGTCCCAATGCTTTTTACGAATCTCGTTCAGCTTTGAAAGTGCTTCCTCCTCGCTCCCTATC
>JAZNWT010000087.1:0-24080 GCA_045593465.1 Clostridia bacterium | reverse complement strand
GGTGAAACCTGTCTTTTTGTGTTGGCGGAGAAGGAGAGATTCGAACTCTCGCGCCAGTCAACCCAGCCTACTCCCTTAGCAGGGGAGCCCCTTATAGCCACTTGGGTACTTCTCCAAACTATAATATATTTAAACTTTATTAACTTGCTTTGGCGGAGAGAGAGGGATTCGAACCCCCGGTGCCTTGCAGCATCACTGGTTTTCAAGACCAGCTCCATAAACCACTCGGACATCTCTCCATTCGGTTTTTCCATTATAGCAAACACATTTGTGTGTGTCAAGACATTAAATGCTGTGCTTTCTTCAAAAAGTTTGTCTTTTCTTTTGCGTTTATATTCATATTGAATTATAATATTCTGCATGGAACAGAAATCAAAAAAAACATCTTTATCAAAACTTTATCTCACTTTTGCACGTATCGGGCTTTTTACGTTCGGCGGCGGCTACGCCATGCTGCCCATGCTTGAGCGTGAATGTGTTGAGCATTACGGTTGGACTACTCGTGAAGAGCTTTTAAACTACTTTGCAATAGGTCAATGCACGCCCGGTGTTATTGCCGTAAATACCGCAACATTCATCGGTACAAAAGAGCGGGGCGTTTGGGGTGCCGCTGCGGCAACTCTCGGCGTTATAACTCCCTCGCTCATAATAATCTGCATAATTGCATCGCTATTGAGCAATTTTGCACATATTGAAGCCGTGCAGCACGCATTTGCAGGCATTCGTGTTGCGATAGGTGTTCTTATAATAAATGCTGTTATAAAGCTCATAAAGCAGAATAAAGAGGGTATGAAAAACATACTGTCGATAATTTTGTGCGTACTGTCGTTTTTAACAATGGTATTGTTCGACATCTCCCCCGTATTCGTGGTTATAATCGCCGCTCTTGTAGGTTTGTTCTTCTACGGTGACAAGGAGGAAAAGAAATGATTTATTTAACGCTTTTCCTTGAATTCTTTAAAATCGGACTTTTTGCCGTCGGCGGCGGTCTTGCCACGATTCCGTTTCTTTACGAGCTTGCAGACAAATACCCTTGGCTCACATACACGCAGCTTGCGGATATGATAGCCGTTGCGGAATCGACGCCCGGTCCTATAGGCATAAACTGTGCAACATATGCAGGCTATAATGCGGCAGGCATTTTGGGTTCGCTTGTTGCAACACTCTCTTTGGTATTGCCATCGTTTCTTATAATTTTGCTCATATCGCGTGTGCTTTCAAAGTACAACGAAAACAGGCTTGTGCAGAAAACATTCTCGGCACTTCGTCCTGCCGCAACTGGGCTTATTGCCGCTTCCGCCTTTACCGTTGTAAACGATGCCGTATTCAAATTTTCTTACGGTGCTCCCCTGTTTTCCGCTGTAGATATAAAAGCTTTGATTCTTTTTGCGGTGCTTTTGGTACTTACGAACATTAAAAAGCTAAAAAATCTGCACCCGTTGGTATTCATTGGCTTTTCTGCCGCAGTCGGTATTATTTTCGGCTTTTAATGTTACTGTTTCGGCAATATTCACTCCTTGCCGTATTATTTAATTTACTTTACACTTTTGGAGGTAGGAAATGCTTTTTTGTCCGCTCTTCAGCGGTTCATCGGGGAATTCGTCCTATATTGAAGCAGGAGCTTCCCGCATTCTCATCGATGCCGGTCTTACAGGCAAGGCAATTGAGAACGCTTTATCTCAAATAGGCAAAACTCCCGACTCTTTGAATGCAATACTTATAACACATGAGCATACCGACCACATAAGTGCCGCAGGTGTTCTTTCCAGAAGATACGATATCCCCATTTACGCAAATGCAGGCACATGGCAGGCTATGCTGAAGCTTTTGGGCAATATAAAGCAGAAGAATATCCGTGTTTTTGAAACGGGTAGGGATTTTTATATTAACGATGTGAACATAATGCCGTTCAAAACGCCGCACGATTCAAGCGAATCCGTTGGCTATGCACTTCATCACGGCGGCATAAAGCTTTCCGTAATGACGGATATCGGGCATATAAACGAGCACCTTCTTTGTGCTGTCGAGAACAGTGACCTTTTGCTTTTGGAGGCAAATCATGATGTTGAGCTTTTAAAGGCAGGTCCCTATCCTTATCAGCTCAAAAGGCGTATTTTATCCGATAACGGACATCTTTCCAACGAAAATGCAGGGAAGGCACTTGCAAAGCTTTATAACAGAGGTGTGCGTCATGCACTTTTGGGGCATTTGAGCCACGAAAACAATTTTGAGCGTCTTGCAATGGAGACGGTGCGTTCTGTCTTGCGTGAAAACGATATACCCGATTCCGAGTTTTCGCTTGCAATGACTCACCGTGATAAAATCGGAGGATTATACGAAATAGAATAGGAGCTGTTTTCTTGATGAGTATGGTAAAAAAAGGAGTGATACTGCTTTTTTCTTCATTATTGCTCTTTATCCTATCCTCATTCGCTGTAAGAAACATTGATATGAGCGGTGACCCGCTCTTTTATTATACCTTGAATGCATTTTTTATCTCGCTCGCTGTATTTGCATTTCCTTCTTGTATTTTTATGTGTAAAAACATATTTTTCGATAAGCAATCGGACTACGATTTTTCGCTTAACTCGGCAAATCCCTTTTCAATAATTCTTTCCGCTTTGCTCGGTGCTTTTGTTTTTTTGCTGGGGAATATTCTCACAAGCATATTTTCAAACATTTTCGACACCACGTTTTCTTTGCCTATCCGCCCCACTCCCTCATTTGTTTCAATACTCACGGTATGTATTGTTCCTGCACTCGCGGAAGAAGTTTTTTTCCGTGGCGTACTTCTTTCATGCTTTCATTCTCTCGGCAAAATACAAGCTGTACTTTTGACAGCTTTTCTGTTTGCCTTCCTGCACACAAACTCCTTTTCTTTCCCGATGTTCTTTATTATAGGTATGCTCCTTTCCAAGCTGACTCTTTCCTCGCATTCGCTGCTTGTGTGCATTGCCTTTCATATATCCTATAACCTTGCATGGCTTATCCTGCCTGCATACATTTCACTGCCGAATATTTTTTTGTTTTTTGCCGCTTTTTGCGTCACCGCACTGTGCGTTTTTATATTTTTCAGTCTTACAAAGCTTTTCAAAGAAAAACCGCACCGAAAATTCTCGATTTTTTAACTTGTATCGCATTATAAACCTATTGACTTTTCAGCCGCCAAACGGCAATATATTTTTGTGAATGTAAAAATAGTATGTGTAGGAAAATTGAAGGAACGCTTTTACGAGGACGCTGTCAAAGAATTTATGAAGCGTCTTTCTCGCTATGGCACTTTCGAAATAATCGAAGTAGCGGACGAAAAAGCACCCGAACAGCTCTCTCCAATGCAGAAAATACAGGTAAAGCGTGCCGAGGGTGAGCGTATACTTTCGCATATACAAAGCAATGATTATGTGATTGCAACGGCAATAGACGGGAAAATGCTTTCAAGTGAAGATTTTTCTTCAAAGCTCTCGGATATAATGCTTGGCGGAAAAAGCCGTTTGGCTTTAATGATTGGCGGCTCTCTCGGCTTGTCAGATGAGGTATTATCCCGTGCAGACATGAAATTAAGCTTCGGAAAAGCAACTTTTTCGCATCAGATATTCCGAATAATGCTTTTGGAGCAGCTTTACCGTGCATTTAAAATAATGAACAATGAACCGTATCACAAATGAGGCTGTTATGAACGAAAGAGAGCAAAAAGCGGCAAACGCACTAAAAAAACTCGGCATAGAATTCAGACGTTACGAGCATGAGAGTGCCGACACAATGGAAAAATGCGAACACATAGGTGAGGAAGTTGGTGCAAAGCACTGTAAAAATCTGTTTTTGACAAACAGGCAATGCACAAGCTTTTATCTTTTGCTTATCAGTGCTTCAAAACCTTTTCGCACCAAAGATGTAAGCAAACAGCTTGGTGTTTCCCGTCTCAGTTTTGCAAGCAACGGTTTGCTTTTGGAAAAATTAGACCTGCTCCCCGGCTCGGTCACTCCTCTTGGGCTTGTATCCGACAATGCCCGTGATGTTACGGTGGTAATAGATGAAGAATTGCTTTCTTATGACATGATATGCGTGCATCCCTGCATTTCCACGGTATCGTACGCAATGCCCACAAAAGAGCTTTTACGCTTCATCGACAGTTGCGGCAACACTGTCCGTTATGTTACAATAACGGTTGAATCTACAGAAAACAATGAGTAAGGAAATGAACAATATGGAAGAACTCGAAAAGAACATTGCTCCCAAAAATTTTATAGAAGAAGCTATTGAAAAAGATATGGAGGATAAAGGACTTACCTCCATTCAGACACGTTTTCCGCCCGAGCCCAACGGCTATTTGCACATCGGCCATGCAAAAGCTTTGTGCATCGATTTCGGTATGGCTGAAAAGTACAACGGAAAGTGTAATCTTCGTTTCGACGATACAAACCCCACAAAGGAAGATGTTGAGTACGTCGAAGCTATAAAAGAGGATATAAATTGGCTCGGCTTTAATTGGGACAAGCTTCGTTTCGGCTCCGAGTATTTCGACCTTTGCTATGAGCTTGCAGTAAAGCTCATTAAAAAAGGCGTTGCATATGTTGACGACCTTTCAAAGGACGAAATGCGTGAATACAGGGGTACTCTTACAGCTCCCGGCAAAAACAGCCCTTGGCGTGACCGCTCTGTTGAAGAGAATCTCGATTTATTTGAAAGAATGAAGAACGGAGAGTTTGAAGACGGCTCACGCACCTTACGTGCTAAAATCGACATGGCATCGCCCAACATCAATATGCGTGACCCTGCACTTTACCGCATACTGCATATTCCCCATCACCAGACGGGCGACAAGTGGTGCATTTACCCAATGTACGATTTTGCACACCCGATACAGGACGCAGTCGAAGGCATAACACACTCACTCTGCTCCCTTGAATATGAAGCACACCGTCCGCTCTATGATTGGGTGGTGAATCAGTGCGAGTTTGAGCATAAACCCCGTCAGATAGAGTTTGCACGTTTGAATCTTACAAACACGGTTATGAGCAAGCGTTATCTTCGCCGTTTGGTTGAAGAAGGTCTTGTTGCAGGTTGGGATGATCCGCGTATGCCCACGCTTTGTGCAATGCGTCGCAGAGGCTATCCTGCCGGGGCAATCCGTGACTTTTTGCTTCGTGTAGGCGTTGCAAAGGCTGATTCCACTGTTGATGCCGCAATGCTTGAGCATTGTGTAAGGGAACAGCTCAACGCCTCGGCTTACCGCATGATGGCGGTTACAGACCCCATAAAGCTCATTGTAACCAATTATGAGGAAGGCAAGAGCGAAGATGTTATTATAGAAAATCTCCCCGGCAGTGAAGAAGCAGGCACACGCACAGTGCATTTTGCACGTGAGCTTTACATCGAGCGTGATGACTTCTCGGCAAATCCGCCGAACAAATATTTCCGCATGAAGGTCGGCGGCGAGGTTCGTTTGAAGGGTGCATATATAGTTTGCTGCACAGGCTTTGACACCGATGAAAGCGGCGAAGTTACAACCGTTTACTGCACATATGATCCCGAAACAAGAAGCGGCGAATGCACAAGAAAAGTTAAGGGTACGCTTCACTGGCTTTCAAAAGAAGATGCAGTAAATGCCGAGTTCAGACTTTACGAGCCCCTCATTCTTGATGAAGAAGACACCGACGAGGAAAAGGATTTCACAGAACGTATAAATCCGTCCTCACTTAAAGTTGTAAACGGTTTTGTTGAAAAAGCACTTGCAGCTTCAAATATAGGCGACAAGTTCCAATTCATGCGTATCGGCTATTTCTGCACGGACAATGACCATACCGAAGAAAAACCCGTATTCAACAGAACTGTCAGCTTGAAAGACAGCTTTAAGGTAAAATAAGTTTAACAATACACAAAGAGGATTTAATATTATGACTACCGTTCGTACACGTTTTGCTCCCAGCCCCACGGGTTATCTGCATATAGGCGGACTTCGTTCCGCACTTTATGCGTATCTTTTCGCCAAGAAAAACGGCGGTGATTTCATACTTCGCATAGAAGATACCGACCGTGAGCGTTTTGTCGAGGGTGCAACGGAGCTTATCTACCGCACATTGAAAGATGTGGGAATGTATTGGGACGAAGGTCCCGACGTAGGCGGTGAATACGGTCCCTACATTCAGAGCGAGCGTAAGGATATGTATCTGCCCTACGCACAGCAGCTTGTAAAAGAGGGCAAGGCATATTACTGTTTCTGCTCAAAGGAAGAGCTTGATGCCCGCCGTGAGGACGCGGCGGCAAAGGGCGAAACATTCAAATATGACAAGCATTGCTTGCATCTTTCCGAGGAAGAAATTCAGGCAAAGCTTGATGCAGGTATGCCCTATGTTATCCGTCAGAACATTCCCGAAACAGGAGAAGCTTCGTTTGATGATATAATATACGGGCACATAGCGGTTGACTGCAAGGACCTTGACGATACAATCCTCATCAAGGCAGACGGTATGCCCACATACAATTTTGCAAACGTAATAGACGACCATACAATGGGAATAACCCATGTTATGAGAGGAAATGAGTATCTTGCTTCCACACCCAAGTACAATCTTCTCTATGAAGCACTCGGTTGGGAAAAGCCCGTATATATTCACATGACTCAGATAATGCGTGATGCTCAACACAAGCTTTCAAAGCGTGACGGCGATGCATCATACGAGGATTTCACAAGCAAAGGTTATCTTAAAGAAGCAATACTGAATTATGTTGCACTTTTGGGTTGGAATCCCGGTGATGACAGAGAGCGTTTCACTCTTGATGAGCTTATTGAAGCTTTCTCGATAAAGGGCATGAGCAAATCTCCTGCTATTTTCGACATAAACAAGCTTACGTGGCTTAATGCAGAATATATTCGTGACCTTAGTGTTGAAGAGTTTACAAAGCACGCACTTCCCTATTATGAAAAGGCAGGTATTGCCCACATGGATAAAGACATACTTGCCTCCATACTTCAGCAGCGTGTTGAGATATTCTCGCAGATACCCGACATGGTAGACTTTTTGGCAAAGCTTGACGAGGAATATTCGCTCGAACTTTTCACAAACAAAAAGTCAAAAACAAACCCCGAAGTATCAAAGGCTGTGCTTGAGATGGTAATACCCATACTCGAAGCTCTCCCCTCATGGGACACAACGCTTATACACGATACGCTTATTTCACTTGCTCAGGAAAAAGAGATGAAAAACGGCACACTTTTGTGGCCTGTAAGAATTGCAATGGCAGGAAAACAGGTAACTCCCGGCGGTGCTGTTGAAATTGCCGCACTTTTGGGCAGGGACGAAACTTTAAGAAGACTTAAGTTAGGACTTGCAAGACTGTAATAAACAGTGTGGCTTTTCAAGTTATTTCACAGTTAATTTACGCAATCGAACTAACAAACATACGTATTTTGTGATATTATGTTGACATTATGGATAAACTGTTCTTTATTGTCAACAAAACAGCGGGGAGCGGACGCACATTGAAGGGTTTTGCTCAAGTAGAAGCACTTCTGAATGAGCGGCGTATTCCCTATTCTTTTAAATATACGGAATATGAAGGACACGGGAAACTTCTTGCCAAGGAAGCATATGAAAACGGCGAACGCATTATAATTGCCGTAGGCGGCGACGGCACTGCAAATGAAGTGGGCAGTGCACTTGCAAACACCGATGCGGTTTTCGGGCTTTTGCCTTTCGGCACGGGCAATGACCTTTCACGTGCATTGAATATTCCGAACACGCCTAAAGAGGCTTTGGATGTTGTACTCGATTCAAATATCCGCAGTATGGACGTGGGCATGGCAAACGGCACTGTGTTTTTAAATGTTTCGGGCTTTGGCTTCGATGTTGATGTTTTAAAAAACACAACGTCTTTTAAAAACCGTTTCAACGGTATGCTGCCATACATTTTGGGTATTGCAAAAGCATTGTTTACGCTCAAAGGAACTCACATAAAGCTCACTTGCGACAAGGGAACCTATGCTCAGGACGCATTGCTTGTGGCAGTGGGCAACGGAACACATTTCGGCGGCGGAATGAACGTTACACCCAACGCCGATTTGTTTGACGGACTTTTTGATGTATGTCTTATACGCAAGGTAGGCAGGCTGAAATTTATCAAGCTTCTGCCGAAATTTATAAAAGGGAAGCATGAGAGTATATCATCAATAGTCACTGTTTTCAGAACTGATGAACTCACTGTTGAAAGCACGAGGGAATATCCCTTAAATCTTGACGGTGAGCTTCAGTCAAAAACTCCCGTACATTTTAAAGTGCTTAAATGTGCTTTAAAAATGTTGGTACCCAAAAACGAGGTAAATAAGTGAGGAAACGACGTCGTAAGCTGAAAAAGGGCTTAGGTTATACGATAAGCCGCATATGTATATTGCTTGCTGTTCCGCTTCTTATGGTCGGGGCTGTTTTCGGCATAGTTTCACTTGTAAAAAACAGCGGTGCAATATTCGGCGGCGGAAAATTCACACAAATGCCGTTTACCGCTAACGATGTTTATGCTTTCACTTCCAACAGTTATATATACATCAAGGACGGTATCCTTTATTACGACGATATAACCAACGATTCGAAGGATGCTTCCTATAAAATAAACACGCCCGAGCTTGAAATTGCGGCATCATCTGCCATTTGTGCACTTTACAATCAAACAACAGTTCAAATAGTAGGTGCTTCTTCTGCAATAGAGGGACACGGCACTATTGAAAAGGTCAAATGCGGTCTTGATTACATAGCCGTACTGTTAAAAGACGAAATCGGAACCGTGTTTTTGAAGGTATTCGATAAAAACGCCGCTGTGGTGGACGAGATACGTCCCGAATCAGATAATTCGTTCATAATGGACTTCGGGTTCACAGATACTGATACAAACACACTTTGGACGCTTCTTGCAGATACATCTTCCGAAATAACCGTATCAACCATAACTACCTACGACCTTTCCAAAAAATCCACCACCGGAGTTATGACGGTACAGAATCAGCTTGTCGAATCTTTAAATTTTACCGATAACAGTATATTTGCCGTAGGCACAAACGATCTTATGCGTTATAATAACGGTAACCTTATATACAGATTGCCGGTTTACGGCTATGAGCTGTTGGACTTTTCGGCTTCTCCGTCAAAGTGCGTATTCCTCTTTGAATCACGCTCTGCAAGCGACACACGCTCAACGCTCAAGCTGTATACAGCTTTGGAAAAAGAAGATGCTTCTTGCAGTACGGTAACCATTCAGCTTCCCTACAACACAATAACTGCACTTCTTGTGAACGGCAAGATTGTGTCATGCAGTCCCGACAAGATATATACATATTCATATTCGGGCACTCTCTTATCCGAAACAGAGCTTGATTTTGTTATAACCTCGCCCGGAGCGGTAAAAGTTAACGATAGCGAGATACTTCTTTTCAGCTCACCGTCGCTGTATAGATACAAGGTAAAATAGTTGAGAAAGTTTTGAAGAAAGGATGATTTTGTGAATCTTCTTGATGTCGTAATTATTGCAGTATTACTGTTTTTCATGCTTTCAGGCTTCTATAAGGGTTTTTTATCCACGGCACTTGCAACTGCCGCTTTTATAGTTTCTTGGCTGATAAGCCTGATTTTCATGCCGCTTGCCGCAAATTCCGTAAAGCTTAATGACAATCTTTACAACATGATGCTTTACTATACCGAAGGCAGTGAATTCATAAATGATATAGAGCTTTCAAGAACGCCCATATCATCTATAAGCGAAAATCAGATTTCCGATATAATATCACAAAGCGACATTCCCTTCCCCATGGGAAAACAAATACCTTCAAATATTGAAAAGGAAGTATTTTCAGACCAGGGAATAACAACTTTAGGAGATTATTTCAACCAAACAATAGTCTGCGTATTTATAAATATACTTGTTTTCCTCTGTATATTCCTGATCATCAGAGCAATTCTTTCGCTTGTTATAAACGGAGTTGACTATGCGTGGGTATTCCCCAAGCTTCAAAAGGGTGACGCTCTTATAGGCGGCTGTATGGGGCTTATACGAGGCGTTCTCGCCCTGTTCTTAAGCTTTATGCTTTTGCCCATACTGCTCACGGTCCTCGGCGATTTTGATATAATCCGAGACTTTATCGACGGTTCATTCTTTGTTCCGTTCTTCTACCGTTCCAACTTTATTTTAAGTCTTATTCCCGGAGTTTGATCTACAATGTATTTAGCTGATAATTGGACAGATTATGAAATAATCGATGCCGGAAACGGCGAAAAATACGAGCGTTGGGGAGATGTAACGCTTCTGCGTCCCGACCCTCAAGCTATTTGGCCCATGAAAGAGCCCTCTAAAGTAGACGCAAAATATCACCGTTCTTCATCGGGCGGCGGCCATTGGGAGTATAATAAACAGCTCAAGGATTCGTGGACCGTAAACTACCGTGACTTGCGTTTCATAGTTCGCCCCACGGGTTTTAAGCACACGGGGCTTTTCCCGGAACAAGCAGTAAATTGGGATTGGATGACGGAGCGGGTAAAAGCGTTCAAGCCTCGCCGCCAATTCAGTGCACTTAATCTTTTTGCATATACGGGCGGTGCAACCTGTGCCTTGGCGGCGGCCGGTGCAAGAGTCGTTCATGTAGATGCGGCAAAGGGCATGGTTGCATGGGCAAAGGATAATCTTAACGCTTCTCTCCTTGCAGACAGGCCTGTAAGATTCATCGTTGACGATGTTTTAAAGTTTGTACTTCGTGAGCAAAGACGTGGCAATATGTATGACGGTATACTTATGGATCCTCCCAGCTATGGCAGAGGACCTTCGGGGGAAATGTGGAAAATAGAAGACAACCTTTACGGTCTTGTTCGGGAATGCGTGAAGATTCTTTCTCCCGAAGCCAATTTCTTTCTCATTAACTCATACACCACAGGGCTTGCTCCCTCGGTAGTGAAAAACGTTTTAAATGTTGCTCTTGCAGGCAGGGGCGGAAGTGTTACCTGCGATGAAGTAGGTCTTCCCATAACACGCTCGGCACTTGTTCTTCCCTGCGGTGCAAGCGGTAGATGGCAAAAATAAAGTTACTGCAATGAATATACCCATTCTGTATGAGGACAATCATCTTTTAGTTGTTGAAAAGCCCGTCAATATGCCGGTTCAGGCTGACAGCTCGCTTGATGCGGACCTTTTAAGCACGCTGAAAGGCTATATAAAAGAAAAATACAACAAGCCTGGAGAAGTATATCTTGGACTTGTTCACCGTTTGGACAGACCTGTCGGCGGAGTCATGGTTTTTGCACGAACAAGCAAAGCCGCATCAAGGCTTTCTGCTCAGTTTGCTCAAAATACGGCAAAAAAACGCTATGCCGCCATAGTATGCGGTGATGTGAAAAGCGAAGAAAAGCTTACCTGTCATATAGTTAAAGATGAAAAAACGGGGAATGCTTTTGTTGCACCGTCAAGTGTTCCTTCTGCAAAGGCTGCGGCACTTTTTTATAAACGCATCGCAAAAAGCAACGACCTTTCACTTATAGATGTTGAACTCTTTACGGGCAGGCATCATCAGATACGTATTCAATGTGCAAGCAGCGGTTTCCCCATTTGGGGCGACCAACGCTATAATAAAAGTGCAAAAGCAGGCGAACAAATAGCTCTGTTTTCGTATTCACTTACATTCACACATCCTACAACAAAAGAGGAACTTAATTTTACGGCATTACCCAAGGGAAAATCCTGGTCACCCTTTCATGAACAGCTCAGAGGGCTTATAAATGCTGTCACAATACTGTATTCAGACAATGATATAGTCGTTGCAAACAAGCCCTACGGTTTGTCGGTTGCGGCGGCGGACGGCGGCAGTGACACTTTGGAGAGCCGTTTGAATAAGCTTTACAAAAAAGTGTACCCCGTCCACAGGCTTGATGCTACAACAAGCGGCATCATTATATTCGCACGTAATGAGCAAGCAAAGTCTTCTCTTGATAATGCTATTGCAAACAGACAGCTTGATAAATTTTACCGTTGCATTGTAAAGGGTACTCCCACCGATTCTTCCGCTACGCTTCACGCATTTGGGGTAAAAGATGAAACAAACTCGAAACTCCGTGTGTACGATTCGCCCCGACCTTGTTCAAAAGAAATAATTACCGCTTACCGTGTAATAAAAAGTGTGAATGATTCCTCACTCTTGGAGGTACGCTTAATTACGGGCAGAATGCACCAAATCCGTGCACATTTAAGTCATGCAGGTTTTCCCCTTTTAGGTGATGACAAATACGGCGACAGGGCATTTAACGCACAAAAAAAGCGTACCGAAGTTCAGCTTTGTTCGATACGCCTTGTCCTGCATTTTAATTCCGATGATTATCTTTCACATCTTGACGGAAAGAGCTTTGATATTACTGAGCCTTTTTCCCTTTAAGCTTTGAAAGCATCTTCTTCAAATAGTTACCGAGCATACTAATCTCTTCACACTTTGTGAGTGCAAGAGTGGCAATATATGCTCCGCCGCCTACTATAACTGCCGCCGCAAATCTCATAAGCGTTCCCATTGTTCCCATATCGGCAAATGATGCAAGCAGCTTATCCACCAATATAAGTACCGCAACGCTTACAACACCTGCTATTATCATTGAGAATATAGATTTTTTCTTTTGACCTATCTTTACACTTTCCAAATCTCTTCTCATGCTTATCAAAAGCAATACGGAAGCCAAGAAGCCCGATATTGCGGTACCAAGTGCGATACCTGCAATTCCCATGAATTTGCTCAGTATTATACTTGAAACGATGTTTGTACCAACCGCAATTATACCGTTTATCATAGGTGTTTTTGAGTTTTCTCTTGCATAGAAGCCTTTTATCATCATCTCACGCACACCCGTAAATACAAAGCCAAGTGCATAGAACTTGAGTGCTTCACTTGTTAAACGTGTTGCTTCGGGGTTAAATTCGCCTCTCTCGTATACGATACGAACTATATCACCTGAGAACATGAATGTGATTATTGAGATGGGTATTATTACAATACCTATCATGCTTATGCTGTTTAAAAGATTGGAGCTGTACTCCTCAACATTACCCTCAGCGGCATTACGTGTAAGGGTGGGATAAAGAACGGTTGTCAACGATGTTATGAATACCGCCACAACAAGCAGATTAAGTGTTCCCGAATATGAAAGAGCGGAAACCGCACCCTCGCCCAAAGATGAGGCTAAGTTTTTATCTACTATGTTGTTTATCTGATATACGCTGTTTCCCAAAAGTATCGGCAATGCAAGCTTTATCATACGTTTTACATCGCTGTCAAACAAATTACGTGGCATTGAGAACGAGAAGCGTTTTCTTGCAAAGAAGAACAGAAGTACGTTTTGGAATGTATGACCTATTACCGTTGCCCATGTAAGTATTGCAACATCCTTTGTATCTCCGAAAATAAAGATACCTGCAATGACTATAACATTGAACAGCATTGAGCCTATCTGAACTCGAACAAACAGCTTTCTTGCATTCAATATAGCCGCAAACATACACTGTCCCATCAGCATTATGAACGAGACCATTACTATCTGCGTGAGCTTAGTTGCAAGCACCATCGTATCCGCATCAAAGCCGGGAGCAAAGAAAGGAACTATTACGCCTGCAAATACAATACCGAAAATACTCAGCACAATCGCAATAATAGCAGCAACAGTAAGTGCTTTTGACGCAAACTTATCGCCCTCGGCATCGCTTTGTTGCACTGATTTACTTACATAAATAGACAGGAATGCCGCCGCCAAGCTGTTGCAAATCGCAGGGAAAAGCATTTTGGGCATATTCTGTGCCAGAAAATATGCGTCCGTTGCACTGTTTGAGCCGTAATATGCGGCAATAAGTGCTTCTCTTACAAAGCCGAATACCTTACTTGCAATAGTAAGCACCGATACGCCTATTGTGGCTTTTAAGAGCGTTCCTGCTGTTTTATTGCTCATTTATTACTTCAAGTCCTTCCGTTGTAATTTTATCGTTTAACGGCACTTTTTCCGAAATTTCGGATTCATCTGTATAAGCTTCCGCAAGCTTCAGCTTTTTCTGTTCCGATACCATATAGTTGTAATAATAATGCGGCATCATCAGTGCATACAGCGTACATATAACACTGTTTGCAGGTGAGGCAACGGGCATTACCGTTTCCGTAAACGATGCTATGCACACGTATGAAATGAAAAGTGCTAAGAAGAATACTCCGTGTTCACGGTCATACTTTAAAATATATATTATCTTCTTGAATATTTTTAAGTAAAGTATGAGGAAGAATACAAGCATTACAATGCCGCCTGCAAGAAGCATATGCACATATGTGTTGTGCGGCATTATGTCATTGTCGGAATTTCCGCCCAAGAATATATTGCCGTCAAGATACCTTCCCAGAAGCAATACCCATCTGTCAACACGCCCCGTTGAACCTGCTTCGGGCCTTATCATTATATCGAGAACATACTGATATGCTCCCGTGGCATACAAAACGAATACCAAAAGCAGTAAAAACGCAATCAAAATCAGCACACGTTTGCCAATCTCGCCCTTACGTCTGCCAACAAAATATATTACCAAAAATACCGCTGTTGCCAAAAGCGAAGTTCTTGCAAACGTACAGAACATACTGTAGCCGGTTATAATCAGCACAAACCAGTACCATGCTTTTCTTGACTTGCTTGCAGGATTTGCAAGCCTGAATACACTTGATATAACCGCAAACATTAGGAACATTGCAAATGTATTTCTGTTTGTGAAAAACGCACGCATAACCATTTCATAGGTATTGGTTATTGAAAATACATTGAGCATGGATTTTCCGTAAACCGCAATATTGTATCCTGCTGCATACAGGATAAAAAAGTCGTACAAAAAAGCTATTCTGTAAATACCCTTGCCGTCTATCTGCTCATCGTACATCAAGCCGAAAAACAGCACATAATACGCAAATGAAATTGAAATGTAGGCAACCGAGCCGAAAGATATGGGCTGTTTGCCTACCAAATAGTCGGACACTATCTGTATAAGACACAAAAGCACGCCCAAGAACACTTCCATGGAGTTTGCACGTGCCTGTTTTTTATAAAGATATATAAATGAACCCATCAAAAATCCCAAAAAGAATACCGCTTTAAGCACTAAACTCCCGGTTGATTCACGTGTAAGTGGGAATATTACCTGCGGAAGCAGCGACAACAAAAGCCACATAAAAAGTATGTTGGCAAATGTCATTCTGTCGTTGCGGTTATTCTTTTGTAATTTTTTATAATTTATCATCTCAATTTTTCTCTCTAAGACACTCTTCCATAATGTCATCGTATTGTTTCACAAATACATCCCACGAGAATCGAGATGCACCTTTAGGGCAATTCATGCTCATCTGCTCATAATTGTTTACTGTTTTCTCAATAGCCTCTATTAAGCCGTTTTCGTCATTAGCTTTAACCGCAAAACCTATTTCCCCCTCAGCAAACCAACCGTCAAAGCCCTGTCCTTTTGTGTAAATAACGGGTACACCCTGGGACATGGCTTCTGCATATGCAAGACCGAATGTTTCCCCGTGGGAAAGCATTACGAATATATCCATGTCGTTATAAAGGTCTTTCAAACCTTCTTTTGTCATATGTGAATGATACTTGACAAAAGGATATTTCATTATTGCTTTATATATGCGTTTTGACTGTATTTTACCCACTGTATGGTATTCGATATCATAGCCCATATCCACCATTTTAGCCAAAGCACGGCAAACAGTAGTCTGATTCTTGTTGTATGATATCGATGATGCGGTAACTATTCTTAAACGCTTACCCTTAGGTGCTTCCTTTTTGTCCGTACGCATATTTTTATGCCAAAAATCATCTATTCCGTTGGGTATAACAAGCGTTTTCTTTTCTATTTCTTCTTTTATGCTGTCGGGAATATATTTCTCGAACATTGTCCTCTTTAATGCCTCTGCAATAACGATTACACGATCTGCATTTTTGAGTATTTCATATCCGAGCGGTCTTAAATGGGGCATATATCTGAAAAAAGTATTGAGGTCGGTTTTTCTTACCGCCGTAATATACGGATATCCAAACTCTTTTTTAAGCTTAAGTGCTATGTATCCGTTTGAGAAGAGCGAATGCGAATGCATTATATCGTAATTGCCGTTTTTGAAACGCTTTTTCGCATCTTTAAGTATTTTTTTATGTTTTAAATGAAATATAATACGGTCATATTTACCGTGATTTACGGAAATTTGGGCATAAGCAGGACGCTGTATTGAAGTTCCTTTCGGTGCAGGCAGATAAGCGGTGACATCATTGCCACGCTTAATCTGTCTGTCATACATTTGAGTATACATATTATTCGTAACATAATACGAGTTTATATGCAAAATCTTCATACTATCCCCTGCTCTCTTTTATACCGCTTTAAATTACAGTCTCCAATATGCATAACCACGCTTGTCAAGCTCATCCTTGTCAAGCACAGCCTTTACATCAACCAAAACCTTTTCATTGTTGGGAACGTTCTTGAACATTGCGTCTATCTGCTCCCATGTAAGTTTCTTGAACGCATCATGAGCTACTGCAAATACTACGCAATCTGCATCCTTGACATTTTCAAGGGGCATAAGCTCAACGCCGTATTCCTTGTATGCATCCGCACTGTCTGCTTCGGTATCAACAACTTTGGGCTCAACGCCGTATTCCTTAAGTCTGTTTATGATATCCTCAACCTTTGAGTTTCTCATATCGGGGCAATTCTCTTTGAATGTGATACCGAGTATTACAACATTTGCACCCTTAACAACCTTACCTGCCAAAACAAGCTTCTTTATTATATTATCGGCAACAAATGCACCCATACCGTCGTTTATTTTTCTGCCCGAAAGCACTATCTGGCTGTGATAACCGAGCTTTTCGGCTTCGGAAATGAAGTAGTAAGGGTCTACACCTATGCAGTGACCGCCTACAAGACCGGGATAAAAACGCAAGGCATTCCACTTTGTATTCATAGCTTCAACAACCTCGGTTGTATCAATTCCCATGCGGTCAAATACCATTGCAAGCTCATTCATGAATGCTATATTTATGTCACGCTGGCTGTTTTCAACAACCTTAGCCGCTTCGGCAACCTTAATACAGGAAGCTCTGTGAACGCCTACCTCAACAACAAGCTCATATACTTTCGCTATTTCGTCGAGTGATTCTTTGTCCATACCCGAAACTATCTTCGTGATATTTTCAAGTCTGTGCACCTTATCACCGGGGTTTATACGTTCGGGAGAATAGCCTACTTTGAAATCCTTACCGCATACAAGACCTGATTCTTTTTCAAGTATGGGTATGCAGATATCTTCCGTAACGCCCGGATAAACCGTTGATTCATATACTACTATTGAACCCTTTGTAAGATTTCTTCCGACTACTCTGCTTGCACCCTCAACAGGAGCAAGGTCGGGAGTTTTATCCTGATTTACGGGAGTGGGAACAGCAACTACAAAGAATTTTGCTTCTTTAAGCCTTGCTTCGTCCGAAGTAAATTCCACCGTTGAATTTTTGATAGCTTCATCACCTACCTCACAGGTAGGATCTTTTCCCATAAGATACTGTTCAACCTTTGATTTATTAACATCAAAGCCTATTACTTTAACTTTTTTGGCAAATGCCACAGCTATGGGCATACCTACATAGCCAAGACCGACCAAAGCTATTTTTTCTTCTCCGGCAACTATTCTTTCGTACAAGCTCATAATGATACCTCCATAAAAATACCAGTCTACTAATTCTATATACAATGGGAATACTTGTCAATTGATTGACGGTAATGCTTACAAATACTTAACAACCGTTATAAATAGTACATATCAACATTCCCAAAGCATTACTTAATAACCATTCTGACGTTATCACCCGTCAGCTTTATTATCTTTGTCACCCTCGGTGCCAATATTCTCGAAAACAGACGCTCGCCATATACTTCCTGCAATTCCTCGGGAAGAAGATTCGTTGCAATCGCAGTCGGCTTTGATGCATTCTGCCGCTCGTTTATAACGGCAAAAAGATGCTCACGCGTAACATTCGGTATCATCGGCTCCGTTCCAAGGTCATCTATTATCAAAAGGTCGGGAGAAACAAAATCAAACGCTTCGCCCCTCATTGATTTAAGCACCGTATTTACAAGATTGTAAGATGTAAGCTTCAACACCGTAAAGCCCCTGTCTGCAATGCGTTTTGCCACACAGTTCAGAATAAACGTCTTTCCTAAGCCGGCATTGCCCATTATGAGGATATCACCCTTTTCATTATAGGGAAACGATTCGCAATATTCCTCCAACTGAACCTTTAAAGCTTCCATCATCTGCCGTTGTTTGGCTTTTTTAAATACCGATCCATCAAAGTTTTCAAAGCTTTCTTTCTCGGAAATATATGAGGACGCATACTGCTGTTTTAAGAGCCTTTGCTTTAAACACTTGCACATCTTCTTGTCCATATCTCCCACAAAACCCGTATCCGAGCATTCTTTGCAGGAAAAATTCGGGGTAAAATAATCTGCTGTTATTCCGTTCTTTGCAAGTATTTGAGCTTCTTCAACATCAAGCAAAGCAACCTTTTGTGCAGTTTCCTGCTTAACAGCCGCCTTATCCTCCGCTCTTATAAGCTTTATCCCCATGTCAAATAAAAGCTCCTTACGCTCCTCGGCTATCTCAAAAAGCCGTGGTGCAAGTGCATATAAAGCACGCTTCTTCTCTTCACTTTCCGAAAGTGCAAGCGTTCTTTTCTTTGCGTATTCTTCTTTTATCTCATGCGGAATAAGCATTATTCCTCCTCATCATCTCCGAATATCTCAATGCCCATTGTCTTAAGATCTTCGGACGTATATCTTTTTTGCTGATAATTCATTGCCATCGGTACTTTCTTTGTACCGTAAGTATTTACCGTTGTCGTATTGGGCGTTTTAACAGCTTCTCTTGCTGCCGCAACAGTAGAGATTCCCTTATCATGCCACTCGTTAACCTGCTTCTTTAAAGCCGCAAAAGTCGGCATTGTATCCTTTACCGTGTCTGCCGCAAAAAATACAAGCTCCACGGGCATGCACCATGTTTCCGTCCAAACCTCTATTTGGTCACGTTCACGTTGCGTAGGCGTTTTCTTTATTCCCGCACGTGAAAATACCATTCGCGAAAGCTCTGCTATTGCATCACGCTTTTTCAAGAACTCCGATGCACCGCTTGACGAAAGAACACCGTTAAGTCTGAAAGAGTCAAGTATTGAATTAAGATATTTAAAGCTCGGCTTCTGTGCACCCGTCATTTCGGCACACGCCATGCTTATTGTTTCATCACCAAAACCCCATTCCTTTGTCCATGTACGGTAAAGTTTAAGCTCGTCCTCGGTAGGTCTTCTCATTGACCTCCAGCGTTTTAATATGCTTTGTGCACCGCCCGTAACTTCCTCATATTGAGCTATATATTCCTCTGCGGCTTCTTTTGTAAGCACGTTTGCTTCAGCCCATGATTTTGCCACACTGTCCATATATTTTATGCTGACCTTAACACCTTTCTGTGCAATACAGTGCTGTGCCAACAACAAAACCGCTTCCTCTTCTATGGCAAAAATCTCTACCCAGTCATACACTTTTGCAAGCTCTGCAGAAGAAAGCATTCTTGTGCCCATTATCTTGGAAAGGTCTGCTACAAGAGAAGCATACTTACTGCTTATTCGTGCTTCGCTTGAATTGCTCTTTGAAACAAGTGCACGCACGCTCCTATACTCCACAAGAAGCGGCTGAGTGCTGACTATATCAACAAGCCCTTTCGCCTGCCAATATGCAAACGCATCTCTGATTTGAGCTTCATCAATCGAGAGTGCCGCAGCCATATCATCACTCTCGGAAAGTTGCGTATAGCATTGCATAAGCCCGAAAAGATACACCTTCACAAAATTTTCGGGTGCTTCGGGCATAAATTCAAGCAAAAACAGATTTTCAACGGGAGTAATATCCATAGCCGCCGTACTTTTTGAGAAAACACACTGTGCCATACATACACCTCCCAGTGATTTTTTGTTAAACGGTTGGATTTATCGCAGTATATACCGATACGAATATGATTATATCACAAAGTCTTCTTTATTTTCTACAAAGTATCAAAAAAGCTTATTATGATATTTAAACACTGATTTATTTATGCTATACTCAGCTTATGAGAAAATTTTTATTTGCAATTTTAACAGTTACAACAGCGGCTTCGTTATTTGCCTGCTCACCGTCATCTAAAGACGGGACGGACGGCTCTTTGGCAGCTCCGCCAATAGTAGTAAACTTGAGCACTCCCACTTCAAATAATACAACTGCCGCTCCTGCAACCTCAAATCAACTTAAAGACCGTTATCAGCTTCAAATGGTAATGACCGAATCTAACGATGCAGCTTGGTCATTTTCATCGAAGCTGCTCATCAGGTATACCAACAACACAAGCGAACCTATATATTCTCTTAAATTCGCCGTTTCCGATGCAATTACAATAAGCGGCGTAACCGTTAATTCAATAGCCACAAATTACAGTTTTGATAAAGAGAGTTCTACGCTTACCGTACCGACGGGTGCAGAGCTTGCTCCAAATCATTCCTTGTCGCTTTACGTCAATTATAAAGCAAGCAATGTAAGCAATCTTTCCGATGCTGTTTTAAGGCTTTATGACGTATCGGTACCGTTTACTCATACTGTTTCCGTTACCGTAAGCGATGAACATTCGGTTTCTTCTTCCCTTGGCACTCCCGAAGTTACAAGCAGTACAAATAAAACATTCACTTTCTCGTCTGTGTCTGATAACAATTTTACTTTAACGCTTGATTAAAACGCATACAAAAAGTACGGAGAATAACTGCTCCGTACTTTTTCAATTACTGCTTTTAGTTGTTATTTACCCATTTTTTCGAGTTCTTCTTCCTCAAGCTGTCTGTACGCAACCTTGCCTACAAGTGTTTTGGGAAGCTGTTCTCTGAATTCGATATCATAGGGCATTGCGTACTTTGCTACGTTTTTGCGGCAGTATGCAAGCAGTTCTTCTTTTATCTTGTCAGACGGCTCCAAATTGGGCTTGAGCATTACAAATGCTTTTATTTTCTGCATCTTCAACGGATCGGGAACGCCTATTACGCAGCTCATCTGAACATACTCATGTGCATCGAGCATATTTTCCATCTGTGACGGATATACATTATAACCGTTTGTAACTATCATACGCTTAATACGCTGTTTAAAGTATATAAATCCGTCCGCATCCATTATACCCAAGTCGCCCGTGTGCAGATATGTTTTGCCGTCGCTGTGCTTTCTCAATGTCTGTGCCGTTTCTTCGGGGTGATTGACGTATTCTATCATAAGAGTGGGTCCCGTTAAGCAGATTTCGCCCTCCTCACCGTAAGGAAGTTCTTCTTCCGTACCGGGCTTTACAACCTTATAGTACGTATCGGGGAACGGTATACCTATACTGCCTTCTCTTGACATATTGTACGGCGTAAGACAGCTTGCGGTAACACATTCGGTTGTGCCGTAGCCCTCACGCACTTCAACCTTTGAGCCGTGTGCTTTTAAGAACGCATCAAAACGCTTTTTAAGCTCAACAGACAACGAATCTCCGCCCGAATATACGCCCTTAAGTGATGAAAGGTCTAAAGAATCCGCACCCTCAACACGCAAAAGTGCTTCATAAAGTGTGGGAACTCCTGCTATAAAGTTGGGCTTATGCTTTTTGAGAAGCTCTGCATATGTTTTGGGGGTAAATCTGGGAACAAGTATGCATCTTCCGCCGTTTACGAGCATTGAATGTATGCTTACACCAAGTCCGAAACCGTGGAATATGGGCATTATTGCAAGCATTTTATCACCTGCTGTAAACGCAGGGTTTGTTGCAACTATCTGTCTTCCCAAAGCATTAAAGTTAAGGTTTGAAAGAAGTATTCCCTTTGTTATGCCCGTTGTGCCGCCGCTGTACAACACAGCCGCCGCCTGCTCGCGAGTGCGTTTTACACGGCAGTCGCCCTGTATGCTTTCGCCTTTTTTGAGGAAATCCTTCCACATAATTGCCTTTGTATCGGCAGGTATTTTGGGTATCTTTTTCCCTTCCGTAAGCGAATAACCAAGCTTCATTATGGGAGTGAGTGCATCCTTTATGCTTGTTATGATAAGGTTATTAACCTTTGTCATTTTTGCAACTTCCATAAACTTGCCGTAAAATTGGTCAAGCGTTATTACAGCCGCAGATTTTGAATCTTCAAGATAGAACTTTATTTCTCCCTCACTTGAAAGCGGATGTATCATGTTGGATATTGCACCGATCATATTTATTGCATAAAACATCGATATTGCCTGCGGTGCATTGGGCATACATATCGTAACTCTTTCATCTTCCTTTATACCCATTGCTTTGAGTGCTTTTGCACACGTCTTTATATCTTCTACCGCCTGCTTATATGTCGTCTTTTTACCCATGAAATCGTAGGCGATATAATCGGGGTATTTTTTTGCAAGTGCTTCTACTTCCTCAAACATTGTAGTTTGGGGATAATCAAGTGTATGCGGAACATCGCCGTAGAACTTCAGCCACGGTGCTTTTGTTTCTGTACTCATAATTTTACTTCCTCCTTGGCAGGCAGTTCCAAAAGCTCGGGATGTGTAAGCAAATGCTTGAAAAGCTGAACCGACTTTGAATAATAATAACCGTCGGATATACGCTCATCCAAGGTCAAGCCGAGCTCAAGCACTTCACGCATTTCCACATTGCCCTCATCATCATAGAAAGGTGCCTTATGGCGTGCACCTATTACGATGAACACCGAGTTTGTACCCCAATTTGTGAGATGATGATAGCCTGCATTGAGTTTTATCGAACCGAGATTGGATATAAAGACCGTTGCATGGTTGGGATCTGTTTTTATAAGCGAATCGGGGACTCTGCCGTAAAAATCCAGTCTTCTCAATATTGCCATTACAATACGCATGAACCAACGCGGAAGCTTTGAAAGCATATCCATGCCCTGAGTTGAATTATCAAGCTTGTCACTGCGGCAAGTCCTGACTTCTTTCTTTATGCGTTCATGCACCGAGTCAACCGTGCTGTTTTCATCGAATTTAATGAATGCCAAAGCCTCATGTGCTTCGTCATTAAATTCTTTCTTCACAACAAAAGCGAGCGAAATATCGTTTCGCTGATATACTCGACAGCCCTTTATGAAACGGTTAAGATGCGGTCTTAATACTACAGTCTTAACTATTGCCGCCGCTATGATGTGAAACATTGTGTACTTGAAGTCTGTTTCGTTTTCGTTCTTCTTTTCAAGATATGCAAGCAAGTTTGTAAGGTCCACCTGCTCTTGAATGAAGGCTTCATTGTCTGCTCTGTTGGGCATCAAATACGGAACGAATGCATGCATCGGGTCAAGCCCATGCAAACGGTACCCGTCCTTTCGGTCGCCCCAACGACGTTTGCGAGTTTCCATTTTTATGATTCCTCCTAAATAAAAAAAGGTATGATAATAAATACCCATTTATTATACAATACCTCTTTTTACTTTGTAAATTGATGTTTTATTCTTCTCTATCCGATTTATCCGTAAATTTTGCATACTGCGGAACCCACATAAGCTCAACGGTATCAACGGGACCGTTTCTGTGCTTTGCCACGATTACCTCGGTTGTATTGTCGAGTGTATCATCGTATACGGCAGGACGGTGAAGAAGTATGATAACGTCCGCATCCTGTTCGATAGCTCCGCTCTCTCTCAAATCCGACATCATCGGACGCTTGCCTTCACGCTTTTCATTACCGCGTGAAAGCTGTGAAAGCAATATTATCGGAACATTGAGCTCACGAGCCATTATTTTCAATGCACGTGTCATTTCGGATATTTCCTGAACACGGTTATCGCTCTTACCGCTTGTCTGCATGAGCTGTAAATAGTCAATAACAATGAGATCAAGCCCTACACGTGACTTTAAACGTCTGCATTTGCTTCTTACCACGGCAACACTCACGCCTGCCGTATCATCTATATATATGTTTGCGTGCGTAAGCGGATCAAGTGCTTCGGATG
>JAZNWT010000086.1:0-2920 GCA_045593465.1 Clostridia bacterium | reverse complement strand
TTCAACAGGATAATAGGCAAACGTATATCCATTGTTGATGATATGCCCGGCGTTACCCGTGACAGAATATACGGTGATGCGACATGGCTTAATTATTCGTTTTCCGTCGTCGATACGGGCGGTATAGAGCCTGTTATGGATTCTGTTATAAGTAAACAAATGCGTCGTCAGGCAGAGCTTGCTATTGAAACGGCCGATGTTATAATTTTTATGGTCGATGGCAGGGACGGTCTTGTCGGAGCCGATGAAGAAGTTGCCGATATGCTCAGAAAGAGCAAAAAGCCGATAGTTCTTGCGGTAAATAAGGTTGACCACCCAAAATACGAAGACAGCATATACGATTTTTACGCTTTGGGACTCGGTACTCCTATTACCATATCTGCACAGCAGGGCCTGGGCTTGGGTGATCTTTTGGACGAAGTTGTAAGTAACTTTGCACCTATGGAGCTTGATGAAGATGAGGACAAGCCCATAATGATATCGGTTGCAGGTAAGCCGAATGTTGGTAAATCAAGCCTCGTAAACGCCTTGCTCGGAAATGAACGCACAATAGTTTCAGATGTTCCGGGTACTACCCGTGATGCCATTGATACGCCGTTTTCCTATGACGGCAAGGATTATATAATGGTAGACACGGCAGGCATAAGAAGAAAGCGTGCTATCGAAGACGAAAGTGTTGAAAGATACAGTGTTATCCGTTCGCTTGATGCAATACGCCGTGTTGATGTGGTCTTAATAGTAATAGACGCAGAGCAGGGCTTGAGTGAGCAGGACGTTCGTATTGCAGGCTATGTGCATGAAGAAGGCAAGGCGGCTATTCTTGTTGTAAACAAGTGGGATCTTATAGAAAAAGATACTCACACAATGAACGAGTTCAAAAAGAAGCTGTCGGTTGACCTCGCTTTCATGAACTATGTGCCCATGCTGTTTGTTTCGGCAAAAACAGGACAGCGTGTAAACAAGATAATGGATCTTGTGCTTGAGGTTTACGAACAGAATTCAAGACGTATCTCAACGGGTACATTAAACGATGTTATTTCAGAAGCAGTGACGATTACAGAGCCGCCCAGCGATAAAGGCCGTAGGTTGAAGATATACTACGGTACGCAGGTTGCATCAAATCCGCCGACTTTTGTTTTGTTTGTGAATGAACCCGAAACTATGCATTTTTCATATAAACGTTATCTTGAAAACTACTTAAGAAAGTCTTTCATGCTTGATAAAACACCAATCAGGCTGATAGTAAGACAAAGGGGAAAGGACAGTGATATAAGATCATGAGTAAGCCTCTTGTTTTGATAATATGTGCCGTAATCGGCTATTTACTCGGAAGTATTGAGACTGCTATTTTTATCAGTAGAAATAAATACCGTGATGATGTAAGAACGCATGGAAGCGGTAATTCGGGAAGCACCAATATGCTTCGCGTGTACGGTGTAAAAGCAGGGCTGATAACCTTCTTGGGCGATTTTATAAAGGGTATGGCTTCGGTTTTGATCGGTTTTGCATTGGCTAATGCTTTTAACTTTGATAGAATGGACTGCGGCTGTATTGCAGGCTTATTTGCCGTTACAGGTCATATATTTCCCGTATTTTTCGGATTCAAAGGAGGCAAGGGTGTAGCCACAACTTTAGCGGTGGGATCTACGCTTTTCCCCTTAATAGGTGTCATTGCGGTGGTTTTGGCGTTCACGGTTATATTTATAACACGTTATGTGTCTTTGGCTGCCATAATAACAATGACGGCATTTGTTGTTTATGTTGCGACTGTGCATAACACAAATATAATATTACTGCTTTCCGTTTTGATTATGTGGGTTTTGATGGTTGCCCGTCACAGCGACAATATCAAGCGTCTTATCAAAGGCGAAGAAAATAAAGTATCTTTAAAAAAGAGCGGTAAATCAAAATAATCAAAACAAAAATATCTCAATCACTTAAAAAGTCACGGTTTACCGTGGCTTTTATGATTATCCCGAATAATATTTTGCTGTTGTACCTCATATACTGTTACATAGTTTGGTTAGGGAGGTTACCAAAATCATGGACATGGTAGAATTATATCGCGATATAGCACAAAGAACGAACGGAGATATTTATATCGGCGTAGTAGGCCCCGTAAGAACGGGAAAATCAACTTTTATAAAGCGTTTTTTAGATTTGCTTGTATTGCCTAATATGGAAAATAAGTTTTCAAAAGAACGCCTTATAGATGAGCTTCCGCAGAGTGCGGCAGGCAAAACAATAATGACCACACAGCCCAAGTTTGTTCCGAATGAGGCTGTGGAGCTTGTGCTTGATGAAACGGCAAATATGCGTGTTCGCATGGTGGATTGCGTAGGTTATATGATTGAAGGTGCAAACGGGCATTTGGAGGACGGAGAGCCGAGAATGGTGCGTACACCGTGGTTTGATTACGATATTCCGTTTACCGAAGCGGCTGAAATAGGAACACGCAGAGTAATAACCGAGCATTCTACGATAGGCATAGTTATAACTACGGACGGAAGTATTGTGGATATAGAGAGAGAAAAGTATATAGAGGCAGAGGAGAGAGTTATAAAAGAACTGCTTGCACAGGGAAAGCCTTTTATAACTATTGTAAACAGCAAAGAGCCGGCGGGAGAAACGGCACTTAGGACGGCAAAGGAGCTTTCCGATAAATACGGTATCAGCGTAAGAACAATGGACGTTTTGAACATGGAAGTGCGAGAAATACAGGATATACTTGAAAATGTTTTGATGGAGTTCCCTATTCGTATGGTGCAGGTGGATGTTCCCGATTGGATGCGAGCTTTGAGTAAGGAACATTGGCTTTACAGCAAGGTGATGAATGTCATTGGAAGTACAGTGCCGTATCTGAATGCTATGAAGGATTACAGATGCCTGTTTGAAGTGCTCAATGATATTGAGGGATTTG
>JAZNWT010000085.1:0-3416 GCA_045593465.1 Clostridia bacterium | reverse complement strand
TGTTACGGGCAATGTGCTTGTTATAGAGTTCATTGCAACACCGTTTGTGGAAGTTGCACCGTCGCCCTCTGTGTTAAGCTCGATAGCCACAAGCTTCGGTTCTTCCAATGTTACATCATTCTTCGTAACATCTATCTGAACCTTCTTATCCCAATCCAAAACTGCGAAGTCATCAACTGCACCATCGTTGTATTTTACAGCAAATGCAATGTGTGAATCATTGAAGTCTTCGTTTATGATAACCGTTGTTACAGGTGAACCGTTATCGTTAATTGTAATATCACCGTTCGAGCCATCGGACGAAGTTACAACCGTGTATGAAGCATCGGGATTATAGAGTGTGTAGCCATTGGGTATATTCAACTCTGCGGTTATTGCCTGACCGCCGCTTGAAGCGTTTAAGTTTACATCCTTTGAAACAGGACCGTAAACAACCGTTCTGTCATCCGTACCGACTCTTTCACCCAAAAGGTTAACGGGAATACCGTCTTCGTTTACGAGGTAGTATTCGTATGTTGTAACAGCACCGCCCCATGCAAGTTTTGCTTCGGGGAAGTCCTTTGTGACATTATTATTATCAAGGTTTGTATAGGAGAGCTCCGCATCCTCTGCTACATCATATAATCCTCTGGGACGTATACCCTCAATTGAACCGTTGAGGTATACATTGTATGTGAGCGTGAGTTCATCTTCTGTTACGGTGCCTATACTCCATGTGAATGTCTCTGTCTGGAAATCGTATGTGAAGTACTTGCCTTCGATTTTGCCTGTTGCCGAATCGCCCGTCCAAACATTGCCTTCCAGCTCGGAAGATGCTGCATTGCCTTCGCCGTTAAATGTTACGGTTTCCAAAACAGTGGGTTCTTCACTTGTTATTCTGTTACCCACATGTGCCAAGGTTACAGTTTCGCCGTTAACTGTTGATCCTATCATATCGTAGGTTATTACAGGGTACTGCTTAACTGTGATTGCAGGGGTAACTGTTCCTTTTGTGAGATACTGCAAATCGTAGTCCACACTTATCTTGTCGGTAACAACAGCACCTGTTGCAGGCTCTTGATAGAATTCTTCTCCGCCTGTGTAATTATCGGCAATTGTCTTAAACTGATTCTGTACATTTGCCGCTGTTGTTTCGATATAGTGGCTTGCATCACTTGCAACGCCCTTAACTATCTTCTTGGTTTCCGAAGCATCGAAGAATACGTAGGGCAATGATGTTGTCTTGGTTGCTGTGTTTGCAGTTACCTTTGTTGTTACGGACGAACCGCCATCAAGCTCGAGACCTATTGCATAAACTTCTATTCCGTTCTTCTTTACAATATCGGAATAGATATGTGAAGTGTTCAATACAAAACGCTGATACATTGCATTTTCGCCACCGTCGATCGAAACACCCGTTGCACCTGTGCCTGATTCGGATGTGGTTGAATACATGAATGCGTCTTCAAAGAAATCGTAGCCTGTTGTGCCACTTGCCCAAAGGTTTGTAGCAGTGGAATAACGCTTGTTGTCATCTACTCTTGCACCCGTTGTTGCCAACGCACTTGCTTTATCGATTGAGACCAAGCTTGATGAAGCGAATGTGTCTGTAGCAGAACTTACGCCCCAATAGTTCCAAGCGTGGTTATCGTTATAGAACGAGGGTGCACCGTCTGTTAAGAACAGTATTACCACATCACGGCTCTTATCCGTTCTGCTGTTTATATAGTCATTGGCTTTTCTGAACGCATCGTCATAGTTGGTATCGTTGCGTGTTAAAGCCTGAGCAGTTGTCATCTGAGCTGTGACCGCATCCTTCAAGGACTGGGAATCGTTTGTGAAATCCTGTGCCTTTGTTGCATAGTTGCCGAATGTAACCAAAGCTATTCTGTTACCTGAGGGAGCAAGCTTTGTTTTTAAAACAGTATCTATAAAGCTGTTGACAGCAGCTTTTGAAGCGTCTGCCTTGCCATTGTCCCAAAGAGACTTTGACAAGTCCATAACCACAACAAAGTCTGTATACTTTCTGTAGCCAACGCCCTTAACTGAAAGCTCAACCTCGCCAATGCCCGTGCTTTCCCATTCAACACCCTTGGTGGATTTGTTTATCTGTGTTGAACCTACTGCGGGATATAACGGATTGTCTTTTTCAAGTTTGTCTTTTTCAACTGCTGCAGATGTATCGGGAGTTGTCACCGTTGCAGAGCTTATTTCCTTATATATTGTCATATATGAAGGAGCCATATAGTGTACAAACGATGAGAATTCATCGGGCAATGATGATGCATTGGCATCGCTTGTGTTAGAGTCGTTCAACGTGAGGTAACCGCCCGATATATTTAACGGATCGGGCTGGAATGCGTGCGAAGAACCTACTCTCGAAGTATTGCCGTTTGCTGAGTGTGAAAGCAGCTGCGTATACTTATAGTGTGAGGGTGCGAATACAAAGCGGTCACTGTATCTGCCGTCCGTATAACGCAAGTATGATGTGTTGTAATAAATGCTTGAATTGTTGTTGTACCATGCAAGCAGGAAGCGATCCGATTCCATGTTTGCTTCATCAAACTTTCTGTTCGTGCCCTTGCTTGCATCTGCCGATGATGCCGCAGGTATTACTATCATACAGTTTTCATATTCCGTACCGTTGGCGGGAGTTTTAATAAAATCACTCTTGGCACCGGAGGTTACGGAATCGGGATTTGTGTATGAAGGTGCATATATTTTAGGTCCAATGTAAACATAGTCGTATGTATACTGAGCATCACTTGCTTTATCAACAGGATCAAGACGAATTTGAGTTATCCTTTTACCCACCATTGCAGTAGTTGCGGTGAATGTGAATATATAATACGTTCCGGCTGCAAAAGACTTGCTTTGCGAAGTAGGATAAGTCCAAGCTGTTTCCTTATCAAGTTTAACGCCAATCAAAGTGTTTGCCGTTAAAGCCTTGCCAACCCTCAGCCTTACTTCAAGAACATCACCCGATTTTATTTTATAAGTACCTATGCCCGAAGTTCCGTTAATACCTATAACGTTTTGGCCTGTAGTAAATACAGGGTTGGTGCTTGAACCGTTGCCCCAAGCATAAAGCACAGCTTCCGTTCCTTTGTAACCTCTTGTGCCGGCTGTACCGTCAGCCGAGCTGCCGTTAGGATCGTTTCTCAAAACATCAGTAGGTTGCCAACCGCCGTAGTAAGTACCGTATGCATAACCATAGCTGTTTCCGTCTGGATCATCAATTGCAAGGTGGTTAGCAATATCTCTGCCGCCAAATTCGAAATAGAGATACGGAGGGGTGGAATCGCCGGTTGTATACGAAGTACCGTCTGTGTGAGTATTTTTATAAGTAATATTATAATTGATCGACGCACTTTTGGGTTTTTCTCCAAAATTGCCCCCCCCTTTTTCCGGATCAGGGTTGTCATGCCATTTATCGA
>JAZNWT010000084.1:0-5396 GCA_045593465.1 Clostridia bacterium | reverse complement strand
TGGGTATAGGCGGACAAAAAGACGGAAACGGTGATTCATGGTTTGTAATAGATAAGGATTTAAAAAACAACCGTCTGATAGTCGAGCAGGGTGAGGGCAGTGCACTTTTTTCAAACAGAGGTTTTGTTGAAAAAGTTAACTTTATTTCGGGAGAACCGCCTGAAAAGTGTTTTGAATGTACTGCGAAATTCAGATACCGCCAACCGGATACACCTGTAACGGTTACTATGCAAGGCGACGGTGCAATAATAGATTTCCATGTTCCTCAGCGTGCTGTAACACCGGGACAGTGGGCAGTGTTATATGACGGTGACGTTTGTTTGGGCGGCGGACCTGTTGAGCGAACTGAAAAGTGAGAAAAGCGGTCTGCAAAATTGCAGACCACGTTTCGAGTTTAAGTTTAGCGGAACATTTTTTTACCCAACATAAAAGCACGTTTTGAGTCACGCATCATACGTCTCGGTATATCCGGATAACACGATGTTACGGTTGCCGCACTCAACGCAATACCGGCAACCATGCCGGCAATAAACGAAACACCTTTCATCATGATATTCACTCCTTTCAGTGTATAGCTTGTCTGCAATTAGTTTTTCACTTGAATATTGCATTTAGACTGTGATAATAATGGAAAAATCTTATATTGCGTTTGACACTGCAAACGATAAATATTATGATATAAGATAAACGGTAAGGGAGTTGTTTAAATGGCAAAACGTATTTTTTCGTTTATGGTTACAGCGATAATGTTTTTTTCGGTATTTGCAGTTTATACATCGGCAAACGCTGTTGATGTAACTGTTAAAAAATCGGGAACCGAGGGCGTGTTTTCATATACTGAAAACGACGACGGTACTGTTACGATAGAATTAACGGATCCGTCCGCAAGCGGCTCGGTTACGGTACCTGATAAGATAAATAAAAAGACTGTTACAAAGATAAGCACATATGCATTTTGGGATTGCGTAAATATCACCGAGATAAACATAGGTGCTAATGTAATACAAATAGGTCAGATGGCATTTATGAATTGTCCGAGCCTTGAAAGAATAAATGTTGCAGAAGAAAATAACGCATATTCATCTTTGGACGGCGTTCTTGTAAATGAAGAAATGACAACTTTAATAAAATGTCCGGCAAAGCTTGAGGGTGAATTTGTTATGCCCGATACAGTAAAGACCGTTGCCCAGTATTCATTTTTTGACTGTGCACGTTTAACAAACATAAAATTGAGTTCCAAGCTTTCCAATATTCCGTCGTTTGCTTTTTCAAACTGTTCCGCTCTTACCGAGATAGAAATTCCTTCAAGTGTAACCGATATAGGTGAGTCTGCATTTTCATTTTGCACGAACCTTAGCAGTATTACAATTCCCGATAAGGTGTTTTATATCGGAGCTTCGGCTTTTGCAAACTGTGAGTCGGTAGAAAAAGTTTCTATCGGAACTGCTTTGGTTTACTTGGGCGATCTTGCGTTTGCGGGCTGTACGTCACTTGAAGAGTTTGAGGTATCATCAAGTAATACCATGTATTCAGCTCAAAACGGAATGCTGCTGTCAAAGAACGGAAAAACGCTTTATGTTTATCCGCAGGCTATCGCAGAGGGTGCTAACTTGCCGGACGGTATAACCAAAATAGCTCCTTATGCATTTTATGCGTGTAAGGGTGCTGAAAGTCTTACGGTGCCTGCTTCTCTTGAAAATATAGGTGACTATGCTTTTGTAAGCTCCGATGTTAAAAAAATGATTTTTAAGGGTGAGGCACCCAAGCTCGGAAAGAATGTATTTTATGATGTTTCGCCTGAATTAACAGTATATTGCTTTGAGGAAAATAAACTTTCTTTTTCTTCGTCGGATTGGAATGACATAACGATAAAAGTTATCATAAAGGGCGATTTAACTGCCGACGAAAAAGTAAATTCGAGAGATATAGCAAAGCTTCAAAAGATAATAGCAGGTTCGGAAACAGTTGAAACCGAAATAGAAATTCTTAATGCGGATGTTACGGGTGACGGAAAAATAAATTCCCGTGACATAGCATCACTTCAGAAAATAATAGCAGCTTGATTAAAAGTGTTATATAAATAAATACAGGAGGATGAGCGATATGGATTTTAACGAAACGATGCAATTTAAAGCTCCAAGAGACAAAAGTACGGCAAACGAGATTTTGATGAGCGTATATTTTGCAATGAAAGAAAAGGGCTATGATCCGATAAATCAGATAGTCGGATATCTTATATCGGGTGATCCCACTTATATAACAAGCTTCAGAAATGCAAGGTATTTGATACGCTTGCTTGAACGCGATGAGCTTTTGGAAGAACTTGTACGTTATTATGTAACAGAGCATGACAGTGAGGGCACAATCCCGCCGTATTTGTCGGAGTAAATAAATCATGATGCGTATTTTGGCATTTGATGTAGGCGATAAGCGTATAGGCGTTGCGGTAAGCGATCCTTTGGGAATTACGGCTCAAGGGCTTGAAACGTATAACCGCACGGGTGACGCTGAGGCTGATGCTCAATATCTTTTAAGTATAGCAAACAGATATCCAAAGCCTGTAAAGCTGCTTTTCGGTATGCCCCGAAATATGGACGGAAGCTATGGCTTTCAAGCTGAAAAGGTAAGGGAGTTTGCAGAGATAGTGCTTGAAAAATGGGATGGCGAGCATGCTTTTTGGGATGAACGCTTATCAACCGTTGCGGCAGAGCGTGCCTTGAACGAAGCAGAGCTTGATTGGCGTGAAAGACGCAAGGTTGTGGATAAAGTAGCGGCAGTGATGATATTGCAAAGCTATTTGGGCAATTAAAATATACGGAGAATATAACATGGAAGAAACATTTAACAATATAACCGATGAAATAATAACACTTACCGACGAAAATGGTGTGGAAACCGCTTTTGAACATGTGCTTACGTTTTTACACGAGGGCGAACGCTATGTTGCACTCATACCCGTTGAAGAAGATTCGAGCTTCGATGAGGATGAGGAAGCAGAAATCGTTCTTTTAAAAATAGAGCATAAAAACGGTGAAGATGTTTATACTTCAATAGATAATGAAGTGATGCTGAATGAAGTGTTTGAAGCATTCATCGAACTTATGGATGAAATAGAGGAAGAAGAGAATAAATAAACTTGGAGAAACACTAAAAAAGCACTTGAAAAAGTGCTTTTTTGTTGATATAATACAATTCGTATGTGCGATGAATGGAAACATCGCAATATCACACACCCGTGCGGACCTTAAGGTCTCGTCTTCCGAAAGGGGGTAACCTGAGGGTTGAAGCATGGGGAGGAAATAATAACGAGGAGGACAATATAATGTCAGTAATTTCCATGAAACAGCTTTTAGAAGCAGGCGTACACTTCGGTCACCAGACACGTCGCTGGAACCCGAAAATGAAGGAGTATATCTTCACAGAACGTAACGGTATCTACATCATCGATTTGCAGAAAACCGTTAAAAAGGCTGAAGAAGCTTACGATTTCGTTCGTGAAGTAGCAGCAGAAGGCAAGACGATTCTTTTCGTAGGCACAAAGAAGCAGGCTCAGGAATCCGTTGAGCAGGAAGCAAAGCGTTGCGATATGTACTATGTAAGTCAGCGTTGGCTCGGCGGTATGCTTACAAACTTCAAAACAATCCAGGGCAGAATCAATAAGCTCCGCAAGATTGAAAAGATGGAACAGGAAGGCGATTTCGCATTCTTGCCCAAGAAGGAAGTTATAAAGCTCAAGGCAGAGCAGGAAAAGCTCGAAAAGAACCTCGGCGGCATCAAGGACATGAAGAAGCTCCCCGGTGCTATGTTCGTAGTTGACCCCCGCAAGGAACACATTGCAATATTGGAAGCTCGTGCTCTCGGTATCCCCGTAGTAGGTATCGTTGATACAAACTGTGATCCCGAAGAAGTAGATTACCCCATCCCCGGCAATGATGACGCTATCCGTGCGGTTAAGCTCATCGCTTCCATGATAGCAGATGCAGTTATCGAAGGCAGACAGGGCGAACAGAACGCTCCCGAAGAAGCTGAAGAAGCAGCAGAAGCATAATTTTACAGAACAGACTCGGGAACGGTGCATTCTTGCATCGTTCTCATATAAATAAACTATTAAGGAGATAAGCTAAATGTTTACAGCAAAAGATGTAATGACACTTCGCGAAATGAGCGGTGCAGGTATGATGGACTGCAAAAAGGCATTGGTTGAATGTGATGGTAATATGGATAAGGCAATGGACTATCTTCGTGAAAGAAGTCTTGCAGCATCCGCAAAGAAGGCAGGCCGTATAGCAGCAGAAGGTATTGTAGATTCCTACATTCACTTGGGCGGAAAAATCGGCGTTTTGCTTGAGGTCAACTGTGAAACAGACTTCGTTGCAAAGACAGACGATTTCAAACAGCTCGTTCATGATATCGCAATGCAGATAGCAGCAGCAAAGCCCACATATGTAAGAAGAGAAGAAGTAGACCAGACTGAAATCGAAAAGGAAAAGGAAATCCTTAAGGCACAGGCACTTAACGAGCCCAATCCCAAGCCCCTTGCAATCATCGAAAAGATGGTTGACGGTCGTATTGAAAAGTACTACAAGGAAGTTTGCTTGATGGAACAGCCCTATGTTAAGGATCCCGGCACAACAATTTCCGCTCTTATCAACGAAGCAACAGCAAAAATCGGTGAGAAGATAAGCATCCGTCGTTTCGTCCGTTACGAAATGGGTGAAGGTCTTGAAAAGCGTCAGGACAATTTCGCAGAAGAAGTAATGGGACAGATGAAATAATTTTGTTTTTTAGAAAAAGCGTCGGATTAGTATATAATTCGACGCTTTTCTGAATAATATATAAAAAACAGGTCAGAAGCTGAATATATATGGCAATAGTACGAGGCATAAAACAAATAGCGGAGAATAGAAAAGCACGCCATGAATACTTTATAGAAGAAACCTATGAATGCGGTATATCGCTTGTGGGTACGGAGGTTAAAAGTATTCGCGGCGGTAAAGTCAACCTTAAAGATTCGTATGCTGCAATAATAAACAATGAGGTTTTTGTTATCGGAATGCATGTAAGCCCGTACGAACAGGGAAATATATTTAATAGGGATCCTTTTAGGAACAGAAAGCTTTTGCTTCATAAATATGAGATACGTAAGCTTAAAGCACGTACGCAGGCAGACGGTTACAGCTTAATTCCCTTGAACCTTTATTTTAAGGACGGAAAAGTGAAGCTCACGCTTGCGGTAGCAAAGGGCAAAAAGCTGTATGACAAGCGTCATTCGATAGCAGAGCGTGATGCAAAGCGAGATATGGACAGACGCATGAAAAACATGGATTAACATATAATAAAGATTATCTTGGGCGCGTAATGGTTTCGACGGGGATCATGGAGGCCGGATAAGCGAG